>JARDZI010000484.1 GCA_029240935.1 Clostridiales bacterium | reverse complement strand
TGCATCTAGCTTAGAAGCTTGAAAAACTGATGGATTAATGGTTAAAAACTCAACTTCTTCATTTTGAAATAACTGCTTTGAACCTGAAGTAAAATCTGTAAAGCGTGTTCCTATACCTATAACTAAATCAGCATCTTTTGCAATAAGATTAGCTGCCAAGTTTCCGGTTACTCCAATTCCACCAAGGTTTAAAGGGAAACTTCCTTCAACAGCGCTCTTTCCTGCTTGAGTTTCTCCAATTGGTATATTAAAGGCAGCTGCGAATTTCTTTAATTCTTCTGAAGCTTCAATTTCTTTAATTCTTCTGAAGCTTCAGAGTATCTTACTCCACCGCCGCAGATAATAATAGGCTTTTTCTTACTTAATATTAGTTTTACAGCCTCTTCAAGCTCATCTTTTTCCGCTAGCTTTCTATAAATCTTGTGAACTCTTTTCTTAAAGAAATAATCTGGGAAATCATAAACCTCACCTTGAACATCCTGAGGTAGCGCGATACATACAGCTCCAGTATTTTCAACATCCGTTAAAACTCTCATGGCATTGATCATTGCACTCATAAGCTGCTCAGGTCTGCTCACTCTATCCCAATACTTACAAACTGGCTTAAAAGCATCATTTGTGCTGATAGAAAGGTTATGTATCTGTTCTATCTGCTGCAACACAGGGTCTGGTTGTCTTGTTGCATAAACATCACCAGGAAGTAATAAAACTGGAATATTATTAGCTGTAGCAGTGGCAGCAGCTGTTATCATGTTTGCGGCGCCAGGTCCAACAGAAGAAGTACATGCATATATTTTTTTTCTGTTTTTTTGTTTAGCAAAAGCTACAGCAGCATGTGCCATCCCTTGTTCATTTCTACCTTGATGGACAATTAAATCTCCTGGATCTTCCTCTAAAGCTTGACCTAAACCTAATACATTACCATGTCCAAAAACAGTGAAAATACCTTCCACAAATCTCTCTTCTGTTCCATCAAAACTAATATATTGATTATTTAAAAATTTCACTAAAGCTTGTGCAGTTGTTAATCTTATATTTTCCATAATACCCTCCTGCATTTTTACTATTTCTCAGGCCATATTTTAACATTATCTTCTAATAACCAAGTGTGCTTTTCATCATTCACTCTAGTTGTCCAAGGGTTGCCATCAAAATGTCTTATCATCCAGCAATAATACATAGCGTAACCTGGAGCTGAAGTTTGCGGATGAACTAGTCCACCTTCTATATGTGAAAAACTATTATTTTTTATAATATAGGCATTTTCGCCTATGATGCTGCAGCCAAAACCCTGAGGTTTGTCAAATTTATAAAAATATACTTCTGGCTGTGGATGATGATGTGGAGGATAACTTGACCATTTACCTGGATAAGTGATTACCTCTCCCATAACCATATTTGAATAAGGTGCATTGTTATAATCAAACACTGTGCGCACAACTCTTCTGGCAGTGCCATCCCATACTCCATCTCCAAAGATTTCGCTAATACAATCCTCTGGGGTATACAGCTTTGCTTCAAAGCTTCTTTCATTTTCTGTACGCTCAATCAGAACTTCACTATCCTTAAGAGCTTTAACAGTGATAGAACTTCCGCAACATACATGTAAAGCATAGGGACTTTCATCAAAAATACTGTCTCTCTTTATTACTTTTTCGCAATGCTCCCACTTAAGCAAAACTTCACCAGTTAGTATCAAAACTGCAACTTCTTTATTTTCTTCCTTTATGGAGATTTCATCACCAGCAGTCAAGTTGTATACATCTATATCCATAAGCATGTTACTAGTACTATCTTCAATTCTGCTTATTACATTTTGTCCACTTTTTAGGTTTTCAATATATCCTAACATTTTATATCTAACCCCTCGCTATCATTTCTCCATATTCTTCTTTCTCTTTTTTAATGAATTCCTTAATAGCATGAACCTTTGGCATATCCTGTGAACAGCTGTGGCTGGCTACCAGCATTGCTGCTGCTGCACTTCCGAACTCTAATGCATCCATAATGTCCCAGCCTTCTAATAAGCCATAGATAAAGGCAGCCGCATAACCGTCACCACCACCAAAGGATTTTAAAAGTTTTACTGGGAAGGGTTTTATTCTATAGGCATTTCCATCTACAGTATAAGCAGTGGAGCCTTCCTTACCATGTTTTATTACTACTATTTTGTTACCATAGGACAACCATCTGCTTGCAGTAGCTTCATCGGATTCACTTTTAGCCATTAAGCCTTCCATTAAACTAAATTCTTCTCTTGAGCCAATAACAATATCACTATTTTTACCAACTATTGAGTAATATATCGCAATTTCATCCTTATTCTTCCAAGTATAAGCTCTATAATCAATATCAAATATTACTACGGTACCATTCTTTTTCGCCAGTTCCATTGCTTTTAATGCAGCTTCTCTTGAAGGGCTTTGTGCCAGAGAAGTACCTGAAATCAGTAAAACTTTAGCACTTTTAATATATTCTTCACTAACTTCCTCCACACTCAGCTGCAGGTCAGCAACGCCATCTCTATACATCAATATACTGCTTTCTGTTTCACTTAGTATTTCAGTAAAGGTAAGTCCTAAAGAATGATTACATCTATAAATGTTAGAAATATCTATT
>JARDZI010000112.1 GCA_029240935.1 Clostridiales bacterium | reverse complement strand
GGTTGGGAAAAAAGAATTGATTTAAACTATTATAATAAAAGTTTAAATAGTGAGAACAAATAACTAAAAAGATTATGGGATGTTTCAAAATTCCTAAGAAATCATAATTTGTGGTTGTCATCCTTCACTAGGTTCAGGATGACACTAACCCTGGTAGTGACTTTTTATAGCAATGACATGGTGAGTTCTTTCATGTCAATAACAATGCAGGCTATCAAGTATAATTTTTTGTAAGAAAAAATATACTTGATAGCCTCTCTTTTACATAGGACTATATTAAAAAAATTTACTTTCTATATCTTTAATCCATAATACAGATGTGAACATACTTCACCATCAAAATCTGCAATTTCAGGGAGACGACCCCATTCTTTAAATCCAAATTTCTCCAGGAGCTTTATGCTTGGAACATTCCACTCTAACAATATTGCAATTAAATTCTTAAAGTTCAATTCCTTACTTTTATTAATTGCAAATCCCATCAATTTTGTTCCAATTCCCTGTCTTTGATAGTCCCTATGAATATAATAACTAATTTCTGCAGTATATCTCATTGCTCTTCTTCCAGGACGATAACCGCTAAAATACAAATAGCCAACAACTTTATTATCAATTTCATATACATAAATCGAATACTCCAATGTTTGATGTCCCTCAAACCAAGGAATTCTTTCCTCCACAGAGAAGGTATCCATGGCAGCAGTACAACGATGTGTTAGAATTGCTTGATTATATATCTCTACCATGGCTTCCAGGTCTTTATATTCAGCTAATCTTATATTCATACCTAATCTCCCTATTTCCTTAATTAATATGGCATAATTTATCCGAGAACTCCTACTCAATTATACAGAATATTAGATGAAGTTTCAAGGATAGTGCCAGGCACGTGACAAGTGACAAGTTACAAAAAAAGTGACAGTTATCTGGGAGGTAAACATATTATCCCCTCAGGTAATTGCCACTTTGGTTAAACCTTTGCTTTAAATTCAGTTTTGCAGGTTTTGCAGGTAATAATAACCTTGCCACGGCCTCTTAGCAATTTCAATTTCTTCTTACAACCAGGGCAGATGACTGTCTTATACTTTTTCCTTTGATTTATATTATATTTTATTCTATTACTTAACTGTGACATATTAGATGAATTTAAGGTTGCAAGATTATCTGGTATGGATAAACCAACCTTACTTAAGAATTTATTAGCGACCCTACGAAATCTGGTGTATTCATTTTTCCTTTTATAGATATCCTTTGATAAAGTTCTATAAACTGCGATGAATAAAGGAATAATGCTTATTAGCCTTGTTGGCTGCCATATATTTAATATAGAACTTAACAAAAGTAAAAGTATTGATAGAAAATCTAGTCCATAAATGCCTTGAAAAAATCTCATAAAATCACTCCTAATTGCTTTAGATATAATAAATAGTATAGTACAAAATTTAAGGTAGTACAATGCAATTGAGGGTTTAAGATGAAAACCTTGTGTTAAGTATTTATTAATTTTTATGGCATTAAGGATTAATTAGTAAAAAATCAAAAGGGTGAAAAATGATGTAGTGTTATATGATTCTTTAGACCATTATGTTATAATGTTGGAAGAAATGTATAAAGGACCCTAATGAAAGATTTGTATATTTGTCATTATTATTTGTAAAAGAAGGATGATACATTATGTTCAGATTAAGTAAATTTATATCAAGCACACTTATCCTTTTGGTTTTATTTAAAAGTACAAATATTGCCTTTGCTAGTCAGTATTCTGGATCTTTGTATGCTTATTCTAGCAAAAATACTACATTTATAAATGATACCAAAAATTTCATTAGCGCAGATGAAAAAGGATTTATTAGTATTGATTCATTAAATAACAGTGATTCTTCAAAGAATACAAGTAACCAGACACAAAGTGCTAAATTAGGTGATGTAAAGAGCACAATCAATAAGGAATCAAAGTACAAATTCCAGTGCGGTTTGGCAGCTGTTATTGTAAAGAATAAGGTTGGTTATATAAGTACAAATGGTAAGCTTGTTATTCAAGCAATTTATGATGATGGAACTATGTTTTATGAGGATGCTGCATTTGTAAGAAGAGGAAAGAAGTGGGCTTTGATTGACAAAACTGGAAAGCTACTTACAAAGTATATATTTGATGATGTTGATTATACAAATTGTCTTTATAAAGATATAGTAATTAATGATTATCATGGCCTTTTAAATAGTGAGGGCGAGCTGGTTATACCTCCAATTTATTCTGGAGCTCTTGATGTTGAAAGTGATAACAGTATCTCACTTTCAACCTATGACAGTTTAAAAAAGATGCTTGTTGAAAACCAAATAGGTTCAATAAATACTGATGGGGAAGCTAGCTATAACAGTTCATATACACCCTTTAGCAGCCTAACAAACAATGGTATTCTTTCTGCTCTAGATAAATATACAAGTAAACGCCAATTTCCTTCATATGATAAGGTTTGGAGCTTAGGAAATGGACTTTATTGTGGCTACAAAGCTGCTTCTAACAGCTATTTTGTTTTCGATAGAACCGGTAAGCAGGTTTATACAAGCAAGTGAGGCGGCCGCTCTTTTTTATTAGTTCTCTGATTGTAATAGGATTAATACTGTAATAAAATATTAATAAATAAGTATGAGTGAGCATAAATTAATAATATTACCCCCATAGCATTTGGGAGAAGGAGTTTATATGATATTTTATTTTACAGGAACCGGAAATTCCATGCAGGCAGCTAAAAGCATTGGTGATTATAATGGTGAAAAATTAGTTTCTATAGCAAAAGAGATGAGTAGCAAAAATGGAAGCTTTGAGTATAAATTAGAGGAAAATGAAGCAATAGGCTTTGTATTCCCAACCTATGCATGGGGACCGCCAAAGATGGTTATAGAGTTTATTGAAAAGCTAAAGCTTAATAATCATAAGGATAATTATGTTTTTTCAGTTGCAACCTGTGGTGAAAATATAGGGAATACCATGAAGGTTATTGACAAGCATCTGATAAACAAGGGACTGAAGCTAAACAGCGGATTTTCAATTAGAATGCCTAATAATTATATAATTATGTGGAATGTTGATTCAAAAGAAGTTGAAAAAGAAAAACTCTTAGCAGCTGAGGAAACACTTAAAAATATTAACAAGGTAATTAAGGAAAGAAGAACTGGAGTATTTGAAGTTGAAAAGGGTACTATGCCAGGAGTGTTGACTTCAGTCATAAACCCATTATTCAATAAGCATGCAATGGATACTAAAAAATTTTATGCAGATGATAAATGTAATAGCTGCGGTATATGTGAAAAGGTATGTAATTCCCGTACCATTAAGGTTAACAGAAAACCAGAGTGGGGAAAGGAATGTACTCAATGCCTTGCTTGTATTCACCTTTGCCCAGTTAAAGCAATCCAATATGGCAAGGGAACAGAAAACAAGGGAAGATACAAAAATCCAAATGTGAATGTAAGGGATAGGTTTCTGACAAGTGACAAGTAGCAAGCTTTCGCAGAAATACTGATATGGCAATGTAAATATTATTAGTATAAACTAAATATACTTCATCTTATTAATAAAAAATCCTTATAATAATTTTTTACTTTGATATGTAGAACGCTAAAGCTTAAAATTATTTTATAAGGATTATATTTTTAAATTAAGTGAGGTAATAAATAATGATGAAGTTAAAGAATCTATTCCCTAACTTTGACCTGGCAACAATGATAGTTAAAAACTGGGATTATGATAGTTTGGATTTATTTAAGTATTGGAGAATATCGTCAAATGCTATTTATCCATTTAAAAACCAAGAAAAGGTACACTTTTTAAGAATAGCACCTGTTGATGAAAAATCAGAGGAAGCAATTCTGGGAGAGCTTGAGTTTCTACGATATCTAAGAGATAAAAGCTATACTGCAATTCTTGCTAAGCCATCAAAGAATGGAAAAGAGCTTGAGATTGTCAATACGCCATGGGGTAAGTATTATGCAGTTGTATTCGAAAGAGTTAAGGGTGAAGCTTTGGAAGACACACAAATAACTAATGATATAGCACTCCTTTGGGGTAAGGCATTAGGCAGGCTGCATAAACTAAGTCAAGCTTATATACCTATAGGTCAAAAGCGCTGCAGCTGGAAGGATCAAATTGATTGGGTAAAAAAAGTCCTTAATGATTTTCCGGATGAGAAGAAAGCATATAGAGAGGCAAAGATTCTGGAGGAGTTTTTTCAATCTCTACCCATTACAGATGAAAATTATGGGCTAATACACTATGATTTTGAACTTGATAACGTATTCTATGATGAAGAAACTAATGAAATTAGTCCCATTGATTTTGATGATTCCATGTATCATTGGTACGCCATGGATATTGAGCAGACAATTGATAGTATTAAAAGCGAAATATCTCCAGTGAGAGCAGAAGAAGTAGCTGAGAAGTTTCTAGAGGGCTATCGTTCTGAATATAATATATCTGATGATATGATAAGTCTATTTCCAGTATTCCGTAGGTTTGCTGACTTATATGGATACACAAGACTACTACTTTCAACCCAAGAAAAGTGGGGTAATGAACCTGAGTGGCTAGATAAGCTAAGAATAAAGTTAAGCGATATAATGAACAAAAGAAAAAGCAAGTTTGGCAGGTTAGTAGAGTAGTAGATAAGGTGCCAGGCTCCTGACAGGTGGCTGTCACTTTTAATTGTAAGTATATTGAAAAAAAGATATAATTACATTTAAAAGGGGGGAACGGTTAATGATACAAAAAAATCTCAATTCCTATTTAAATTCCATTTCACACTATACAGAATTAAGGGTTCAAGAAAACAGAAATCTGCAGATTACATTTGTAAAGGGCAATCTTATGCGTAACATAAAGAACGCTGGCAGTGGAGTTAGTGCAAGGGTTTGTAAAAATGGCTCCTGGGGTTTTGCATCCAATCCTGAATTTAATTATGAGAACATCCAGGCAGTTATCAAAACAGCAAATGAAAATGCAGTTTTCCTTGATTCAAGACAGAACAAGAGTAAAGATTTTCATACGCAAGGTGTAGTTTCACTTGAAAAGGATTTTTCAACTAAAAAGCCAAGATTAAGTCAAAAGCAAATTATGGATTTCGTTAAGGAAGTGGATAACTACATAGAAAAGAAATATCCAGAGCTCAGTAATAGAATTGTTTCATTGAACTGCCTTGATATGGAAAAGTCTCTTATAACATCAGATGGAACCACACTATATTCCATGCTTCCAAGGACTATAATTTATTTTTCACTTGCTATGGATAAAGACGGCAAACCTGTTGAGGTTGGTGACAGCGCAGGAGGGCTAGGTCAATTTGAGGGTAGATTTAATTCTCCATCTGATTTATATGAAAAAATTGACAAGGTATATGAACATCTGCTGAAGAAAAGTGAAGGAGTTTATGCTGAAGCAGGTCTAAAAACTTGTATCCTAGACGCAAAGTTGGCAGGAATCCTTGCACATGAAGCTATAGGACATACTACAGAAGCAGACTTGGTATTAGGTGGCTCAGTGGCAGCAAACTATATGAACAGGTCAGTTTCAAGTCCTCTTGTAACCCTTGTTGATTTTGCTCACACTGCACTTGGAAGTACTTGCCCTGTTCCAATTTATATAGATGATGAAGGTACTCTTGCAGAGGATACTGTTATAATTGACAAGGGCGTTCTAAGGAGTTACATGCACAACAAGGAAAGTGCAATGCACTTTAATGTAAAACCTACAGGAAATGCAAGGGCATTTGAGTTTTTTGATGAACCATTGATTAGAATGAGGAATACTGCAATACTTCCTGGTGTTAGCAAACGTGAAGACATGATAGCTTCCATTGATGATGGATATTACTTAATTCAACCAAGTAATGGACAGGCCGATACTACAAGCGAATTTATGTTTGGAGTAACCCTGGGCTACGAGATAAAGAACGGAAAACTTGGAAGTGCTATAAAGGATATAACCATTTCAGGTGTTGCATTTGATGTGCTTAAGACGATTACAATGGTTTCAGATGACATGAACTGGTCTGCAGGAGGTTTCTGCGGTAAAAAGCAAATGATAACTGTAGGAATGGGTGGACCAGCAATAAAATGTAAAATAAATATAGGGGGTAGATAAGATGATAAACAATGAATTGGCAAATTATTGTATTAACTCCCTTAAGGAAGCTGGAATAGATAAAGCTGAGTTCTATTTAGAAAAAAGTAAAAGATATGAGTTAAATGTAGTTGGCGAGGAATTATCTCTTTTGCGTACTACTTTTGACACAAATGTGAATATAACAGCTATTAAAGAAGGTAAAAAAGGTGTAATAAGTTTAAATAAAACTGATGAAAATGCTTTACAGGATGCATTAAAAAGCGTAATAGATATTTGTGATAACTCTGAAGCAGATGCTGCAAATGATATTTCCCCAATGCAGCCTGCAAAGAGTTTTAAATGTGGTGGGGATGAACCAGATCTTGATAAAATGTACTTGAGGTTAAAAAATTTTTTAGCTGCAGTTAAGGAAGCTTATCCTAAAATCAATTTATTGGACAGTTTTTTAGACTTTACTCACAGATGTGATTACTATGCTAACTCCAATGGAGCAAGGTTAAGTTCTGCAAAGGGGAATTACAACTTCCAGGTTACATTTGCAGCCAAGGATGGAGAAAAGTCATCTTCATTTAATTACTCAGGATTCTCAGCGAATGATATAGATAGAGAACTATTGGAATGCAGTTCTTTTAACACTTTATTGAAACAATCAGTTGAACAGCTTGATACAAAACCACTAGAGGGTAAGTTCACTGGGGATGTAATAATCACTCCAGAGTGTCTTGGAGACATGATTGAAATGTATCTTGATGTTTATTTAAGTGACACGGCTTTGATTGCAGGTACAAGCGCCCTTAAGGACAAGATCAATCAAATGGTTGCTTGTGAAAAACTAACACTGCATTCAAATCCTGTATCCGATGAGATATCGGATGGATACTTTATAACAAAGGATGGGTTTGAAGCACAAAATATTACAATCATTGATAAGGGTATGTTAAAAACCTTTATGTTAAACCTTTATGGTGCAAACAAAACATCAAAGGATAGGGCCCTAAATAGTGGGGGAGCGTATGTTGTGGAATCAGGAGACAAGTCCTTTGATGAGATCGTAAAGTCCATTAAAAAAGGTATGTTAGTTGCCAGATTCTCTGGTGGAAACCCCAGCAGAAGTGGAGATTTTTCTGGAGTTGCGAAGAACAGCTATTATGTAGAGGATGGAGAGATTAAATATCCTGTAAGTGAAACCATGATTTCAGGGAATCTTTATGAAATGTTCAATAATATTATAGATATCTCCAAGGAAAGAGTAGACTTCGGAAATGCAATCCTACCCTGGATTGCAGCATCAGGGATTATCATATCAGGTAAGTAATGTAGAGAGGGAAGGTGCCAGGCTCGTGACAAGTGACAAATACGTTTGTCACTTGTCACGAGCCTGGCACTATTTAAATAAGCTTTTTAATAGTAAAGTTATCTTCAAGCAGTACCCAGTTTTGAGGGTATGGGTAGCCAAGAGCCCAATAGCTTATACCTCTTAATTTATAATTCTTTACCATATCAAACTTTGCCTGTGCACTTCGGGCATCTTCAAACCATACCTCATGGTTTATTCCATTATCATCAGTGTACCTGAAAAATGGTGACTGAGTTAATGTGTCATATTGTATTGATGCACCATATTTTACTGCTCTTCTAATGGCTTCCTGCATATCGAAGGTTTCCGCTTCCTGCCCCTGGATATGGGGAAGAACCCAATCCCGGGCGTAGATTTGGAAGCCAAAAAATATCTTGTCCCTAGGAATAACTGAAACTGCATAATCAAGTACACGTTTGATTTGGTTTATTGGTGAAATTGCTTGGGGTGGTCCAAGTCGATAGCCCCATTCATATGTCATTAACACGACAAAATCAAGAATTCTACCATGAGCTGGATAATCATGTGCTGTATACAAAAGCCCCTGTTGCCCAGGACCGGTCTTCGGTGCTAGGGCACTTGAAACAAAGTAGCCTTCAGGATGAAGACGGTCAACTGCAAGCTGCAGGAAATTATTATATAGTTCCCTATCCTCTGGAAGCACATTCTCAAAATCAATATTTAATCCCCTATAGCGTTTTTCTTTCATTATGCTAATTATATTTGATATTAGAGTCTCTCTAATATTTGGAGTGGACAAAACAATATGTGCAAGGTTATTCCCTAGAGAGCTATAGGTGAAGTTGGTAATTGCCATCATTGGAACCACTCTTTCTGAGTATGCAGCTTCAATTAAGGGCAGATCTGCTAACTCCTGAAGAGAACCGTCCTCTTTTATTAAATATGCAAATGGACTCATATAGGTTAGATAATCTCCAACCTCTCTAACAACTGGTCCACCGCTCACACCTGTCATATAAGTGTAGCCATTTACTTCGATTACAGGCCTTTCTTTTCTGGGAATTATCAAAACCATTCCAGGGTATATAAGATTGGGGTTTGTAATATTATTTACACTTATAAGTGTCTGCATTGAAACTCCGTATCGATCTGCAATTATTGAAAGGGTTTCTCCGATTTGAACTGTGTGTCGGGGTGCTGGGATAACTAATATTAAGCCTGGGAAAATATTGTTTGGATTTGTCATTCTGTTGGTTTCCACAATTTGTTGAATAGTTACTCCATAGGTCTGTGCAATTTTCCATAGAGTATCTCCTGACTTTACAATATGAATAAAATCCTCAGTTGGGATTACCAGTGACTGACCAATCAGAAGCTGATTTGGACTTTCAAGGGAATTAACATTAACTATTCTTGATATTGGTACACGATATACAGATGAAATCAGCCAAAGGGATTCACCTGGCTTTACTACATGGATAAGCATGGACAACCTCCCATTATTCCTCTACACTATAATCTATGCAGTAAGTGGTGAAAAGGGTGCATCTATCTAAAAGACAAACCAAATACTTTCCTCATATTTTTGTTTTAAATATAATTATTTTATCCCCATGCAACCTTTTGGGCACATAGGGGGTATTATAAGTGAAAGGGGGCTATTGTATGGAATTAACCTTCAGTACTGAGGATCATATTAATGATGTATTAACCAGATATTCTAATATGGTATATAGATTGGCTCTTTCAAGGACTAGGAATATATCCGATGCAGAGGACATACTGCAGGAGGTTTTTCTAAGATTAATACATAAGAAGCCAGAGTTTGTGAATGAGGAGCATAGAAAGGCTTGGCTTATTAGGGTTACTGTGAATTGCAGTAATAAGCTTTTAACATCAGCATGGTTTAGGAGAACTGTTCCACTTGAGGAGGAGTTGAAATTCGAAACTAAGGAGAAAAGCGATGTATATTATGCAGTAATGGAGCTGCCCCTAAAGTATAGGACTGTTATTCATCTATTTCATTATGAGGACATGTCCATATCAGAAATAAGTGGGGTACTGGCTGTAAAGGAATCTACAATTAAATCCCAGCTTTTAAGAGCTAGGCAGTTGTTAAAAACAAAGCTGAAGGGAGAGTTTGATAATGAATAAGGATATATATAAAGCAGCAGTAAATGATATAAAGGTTGATGAAAAAGTAGTAAAGGAGTTGGCGATAAAAATGAGGGAGAAACCAAGAAAAAATGTAGGAAGATATAGTGTACTGGCAGCAGGTATGGCTATTTTGGTTATTGCAGTAATTTTTCTAAATAATAAAGGTTTGCTATCAGGTGGGAAAATTGCTCAATTAAAAGCAGGTGATTCAATTACAATGTCTAAGAGTAATATTTATATTAATAAGATTGAAGGTACAGCATCCTCTAAGCTGTTTATTCCAGAGGGATCCACTTCGAAGGACTATACTATGGAGCAGCTAACAGAGCTTTTCGGAAGAAATCCAATGCCGGCAATACCAGAGGATTTTAAAGCACTGAGCAATGGAACAAATATTACATTTGATCCAGATGGTAAAATGTTGTTTATGAGCAGCTTAAGCTATAGTATGGATATTGATAATCCAGATGCTCCAAGTATAGATATTAAATTAAACAGGTCCTCACTTCCCCCAAAGGATTGTATATATAGTAATGATGCTAAGGAATCTGTTATAGGAAACACAAAGGTTGTAATAGGAGCCATGATTATGGAAGATAAATTTGATGATAATGGTAAACCAATTGAAACCTATGATGTTTATTCTGCAGAATTTATATATGATGAAATAGGCTACAATATAACTGCAAAAAGAACTGATGGAGAAACCTTTATAAATTTACTAAATAGCATAATTTTAAACTCAGGAAAGTAAAATTCAAAATAGTTTAGCTCATAATAATGTGGCTGTCATTGTTATGAATACGACCCGGCGTGAAGGCTCACTTAACTAAGAGTGGCTAATTCACCACTCTCCAACTGGTGAAATGAGCTTTATATGTCTTAG
>JARDZI010000111.1 GCA_029240935.1 Clostridiales bacterium | reverse complement strand
ATATAAAAATAAAATATTAATGAATATCAGGGAGAAATTACTTAAAAATGGCACATATATTGCTTGTTATAGGTTAATATATTTTCTTAATTATACTATTCCTCCTTTAAAAGTCTGGATTGAACGGGTTGATTTAGACTAGGTCAAATAAAAAAAATAAAACGTCTTAATAAAATGATATAAGCTTTTGAATATTTGAGAATAACTTTAGGAGGTTTTAATAATGCCATATTTCAATGTAAATGGTATAAGGCTATTTTATGAGGTAAAGGGTAACCCTGAAGGTAAGGAGACTGTGGCTTTCTTTAATGGGGTTATGGCTTCGACGGGTAGTTGGGCTTATCAGGTACCGGTTTTTGAAAAGCTTGGGTACAGGATTATACTCCATGATTTTAAGGGACAAACCATGTCAGACAAGCCTAATGGTGAATATACCTTTAAACAGCATGCTGAAGAAGCAAAGCTGCTCTTTGACTATCTTGGAGTAAAAAAATTACATACTATCGGAACATCATATGGTGGGGAAGTAGCAATGCGATTTGCCATTGATTATCCTGATTATACAAAATCAATTTCCATTATAGATTCAGTTAGTGAATTGGATGAGACACTAAAGCTTTTTGTTAGTGGATGGAAGACTTTTGCAAGTATTGATGATCCAGAGGGATTTTTCTGGGGTATGGCTCCTAGTATATACAGCAACAGCTTTATTAAAGGGAATAAGGAGTTTTTAAGAACCCGGGCAGTAGCATTAAAGAATATATCTAGAGATTATTTTAAAGGACAGATAAGTCTATATAATACATTTGAGCATGATTTACATATGACAGATGAACTATCAAATATTAAATGTCCTGCTTTGGTAGTGGTAGGAGAGGAAGATATATTAAAACCATATAAGTTTTCAAAGCTTTTAGCTGATAATATACAAAATTCAGAATTTGCAGTTATCCCTGGTTCAGGTCATGTAACAATCTTTGAAAAACCAAATATTCTAAACACCATGCTTCTTGGTTTTGTCATTAAAAATAGTTAATTTCTTAAAGTAATATGTGAAACATTTGGTAGTTAAGGATATAGATTCAATTTTTCAAATAAATTACCAAAATCCTGTCCGTTTTGATTACAGTGTCTCATAATAATACAATTTTATAAATAACATGCTTTTGCGTCAATTAATATTAAAGAATAGACAAGAATGTGCTAATCTGCAGTATCTATTTTAAGTATATATCACCTCAAAGCAGGAAAGCTGGGGGATAAAAACAGTTTATAAACCCTTGTTGAAGGGGAATAGGACGAATAGAAGACGAAAGTGTCACAAAACAAGACATTGATGATTATATTGTCTGAAATTTTGCAGAAGGTCACTTTAACAAATAGGAGAATATTCTCCATTTGTATTTGCTATTGAGGGGGATTCAAGATTCAAACTTATTATCAGGTAGGAAAGAATGTGTATCAGGCACAAGGTTAGTTGCTCAAGTGTCAATGCATTGAGGTAGGAAAGGTTAATGAATTCTTATTATCGAAGAGAGGAAAATAATACTGGCATGATAATTGCTTATAATAGTTATGGCAGCTGACCTTTAAAAGCAGCTGACCCATATAGTCAAAACAATAAACAATCGGGACAACAGAAATGATTATATGTGTATGTGTTAAACAGAAAGGTTGTTCCATAAATCTGAAATAATAAATTTTATTTCATTGTAAGTAGTCACTTCTATCAGAGGGTAAGAAAGTTATTCACCAATTGAATTGATTTTTTACTATAACGTCAAAATATTAATATTTTTATATATTAGTATTTTACATAAAAAATTAAAAATATTTAGGAGGCGTATTATGTTTAAATTCAAGGGACGTAGGTTATTATGTATTTTACTTAGTGTTGTTTTAGTTACCCTATTAGCTGCAGGTTGTGGTAAAGAAACAAGTACTACACCAGCAGATACTACTGCACCAGCAGCTCCCAAAATAGTTAAAATCGGTATGGTAACTTCCAAGACCGGTGCTCTTCAAGCTTATGGTGAGCAATCAATACGTGGTTTTCAAATGGGTTTAGAGTATTATACAAAGGGTACTAATAAAATCGGAGATATTCAGATTGAATTAATCATCGAAGACTCTGAAACTAAACCAGAAGTTGCTAAGCAAAAAGCTGTTAAACTCTTTGAAGAGGACAAGATTGATATAATCGTAGGCAGTGCAAGCTCCTCAGATGCACTAGCAATCGTGCCGTTAGCAGAAGAGTATCAGAAAGTAATGGTTGTTGAACCTGCTGTTGCTGATGCTATAACTGGAACTGCATGGAACAAATATATATTCCGTACTGGGCGTAACTCTTCCCAGGATGCTGCCGCTGCTGCTGCTGCTATCGGTAAGAAGGGTGCTAAGTTAGGTATATTTGCACCAGACAGTGCATTTGGTCATGGTGGTGCAGATGCATTTAAGTTAGCAGCTGCAAACCTTGGTGCTGAAATAGTATTTGAAGCTTATCCACCAGCAGATTCTACAGACTTCACTGCTCAAATTCAACAGATGATAGCTGCAAAACCTGAAGCAGTTTATGTAGTTTGGGCAGGTGCCAACAGTCCTTGGAAAGCATTCATGGATATGAAGGTTCAGGAAAAAGGAATCAAACTTTCAACAGGTGCTCCTGACATTGCTGCATTAAGGACAATGTGGGATAACGTAGGTATGGATGGTTTCTGTGTATACTATCATGGACTTCCTAAAAATGAAGTTAATGACTGGATGGTAAAGACAGCTAAAGAAAAATATAGTGCTGTTCCTGACCTGTTTGATGCAGGTGGATTTGCATCAGCTATGGCTATTTGTACAGCTCTTGAGAAAGTTCAGGGTGCAGATGCTGAAAAACTGATTGCTACAATGGAAGGTATGAGTTTTGATACTCCTAAAGGTAAAATGACATTCAGAAAAGAAGATCACCAGGCACTGCAGCCAATTTATTCCATCAAACTTGAGAAAAAAGATGGATTTGACTATCCAGTACCAGTTCTTGTTCGTGAATTGTCACCTGAGGAGACTGCACCTCCTATTATGAATAATAAATAGAAATTAAATCAAAAGGGGCCGTGTTTGCCTACGGTCCCTTTTAAATATGAAAATAAAATTTTCAGAATAAATTTTAAATTGAGAATAGTTTAATAATTATGTAGAATATTCATAATTACATTTCTAATATAGGAGGTTATATAACATGGGAGAACCCATCATTCAAACCCGTGACCTGACAATTAATTTTGGAGGGCAAACGGCAGTGGACCACGTGACATTGGACATTATGCCTAAGACCTTCACATCAATTATTGGGCCTAATGGTGCGGGTAAAACCACTTTTTTTAATTTAATCAGCGGTCTTTTAAAACCCAGTGAAGGAAAGGTTATATTAAAAGGAAATGATATTACTGCAATGCCTCCCGAAATAAGGGTGAAACATGGAATGGGTCGCTGCTTTCAGATTACCAACGTATTTCCACATCTCACTGCTCTAGAAAATATAAGACTAGCAGTTCAGTCTAAATCAGGTGTTAATTCTATTTTTAAGCATTACCTTAAATATAAGGAACTAGAGAATAAAGCAATGGAGATGCTAGAAAAGGTTAATTTATCTGAAAAAGCAAACTCTTTAGCATTAAATCTTGCTCATGGTGATAAAAGAAAGCTTGAAATTGCAATTGTGTTAGCATTAGAGCCAGAAGTTTTGTTACTGGATGAGCCTACTGCAGGTATGTCCTTGGAAGAAGTACCAATTATTCTGGATTTATTAGCAAAAATAAAGAAGGAAGGAGAACATACCATTATGCTTGTTGAGCATAAAATGGATATGGTACTTTCACTCTCAGATGAAATTGTAGTCCTCTTTAATGGTGGATTACTAGATAAGGGTAACCCTAAGGATATTATGAAAAACGAGCAGGTAATGAAAGCTTATTTAGGGGGGATGGCATAATGACTGATAAAATAGTGCTTAAAGTCAAAGACATGGAAACATATATTGGCCAATATCACATCCTCCAGGGAGTTAATCTGGAAGTGCCTGAGGGACATGTTACGGTTCTTATAGGGCGTAATGGTGCAGGTAAAACAACGACACTCCGTTCTATAATTGGCTTGAATCCACCATCTAAAGGTTCTATCGAGTTTAATGGAGAGATGATTCATGGATTGCCTCCTTATACAATAGCTTTGAAGGGTATGGCACTTGTTCCTGAGGACCAAGGTATATTTTCTGCTTTAACAGTAGAGGAGAATATTAGAATAGCAATGCATAAGGAAGATAAGGAAACTAAAGACCGCAGAGATTGGATACTGGATGTATTCCCTGATCTTAAGCCGAAACTGAAGCTTAAAGCAGGAAGCTTAAGTGGTGGACAAAAGCAAATGCTTTCTATCTCAAGATCTTTGGTTAATAATAGTAAACTTCTTTTGATCGATGAACCTAGCAAAGGGCTAGCACCAATTATGGTTGAAACCTTAGCCAATGCAATTAAGACAATTAAGGATCATACTACCGTAGTTTTGGTAGAACAGAATTTCTGGCTGGCCTCTGCGGTAGGGGAGCGTTATTATATAATAGATGATGGTCAAACAGTGCAGGAAGGTGTTATAGCTGACCTTGTAAAAGATAAGGTTCTACAGCAGCGCTATCTGGGCATTGGAACCAAAGAATGATGCGGAGGTGAGTGAATATGGATATATTTGTTAATTTAACGATTGCCGGTCTTTCTACAGGAATGATGTATTATTTGCTTTCTTCTGGCCTTTCTTTGATTTATGGGCTTATGGGAGTGCTTAACTTTGCACATGGTTCCGTATTTATGTATGGCTGCTATGCAGGAGTACTTGTTTTTAGCAAGACTGGAAACTTTCCACTTGGAATTGTTGCAGCAATTGTGGTTGGTGCAATTGTGGGCTGGATTATGGAGAGATTGGTTATAAGTAGAGTTTATGGGCAACATTTGTCCCAGATGCTTCTTACTACTGGTTTAATGTTGGTATTGAATGAGTTAATTAAAATTCCTTTTGGTTCTAACATTTTGCCTGCATTTCAACCTGCATCACTGCAGAGCAGTTGGGTAATTGGGGATATTGTTATAATCAAGTATCGTGTATTCTTAATTATAATAGGTATAGTTGTAGCTGTAATACTTAATGCAGTTATGACCAAGACCAAATTAGGTATGACTGTTAGAGCTGGCGTTCAAAACCCAGAAATGGTTATGGTTATGGGAATAAATATAAAAAAAGTATTTAGTTTTGTTTTTCTTCTAGGTTCTGCTCTATCAGCTCTAGGTGGTGCTTTGATGGCTCCAGCACTTGGAGCAATTAATCCAGAAATTGGACTTATGTATCAGATCACTGGCTTTATGGTTGTTGTTATTGGTGGTATGGGCAGTTTGACTGGTACTTTATTTAGTGCTTTGTTAGTTGGACTGGCAAGCTCATATACTGCCTATGTATATCCTGATGCAGCAACAGCAGTTATTGTAATAGTTATGATAGTCGTGCTTTTGATAAAGCCAAGTGGATTGTTTGGAAAGGGGGCGGAATAAATGCAGCAAATTAAAACAGCATCTAATGTAATAAAATCACTAAAAAATAACTGGATGATACAAATTATTATAGTAGTAATTTTGGCAATTGTACCATTTATTGCAGGACGCCCCACCCAAAACATGCTGATTTTGATATTTTGCATGAGTGTTTTTGCTATGAGCTATGACATTCTGTTAGGTTATACAGGAGTTCTATCATTCGGACATGCTTTGTTCTTTGGTATAGGTGCATATGGAATATCTATTTATCTTGCCAATGCTAAAGCAACAATGGGTAATGTATTGCTTGCAATACTTATAGCTCTGGTAATCAGCATTATTATTTCTGTTTTTATTGGATTTCTTTCATTGAGGGTCAAAAATACATACTATGCTATGATTACACTAGCCTTCGCTTCAGTTGGGGGAATTTTGGCTGAAAAGGCAAGGCATATTACTAATGGATATGACGGAATGACTTTTAGAGTTCCAAGTATTTTGATGAATAAGATGCTATTCTATTATATAGTTTTGGCATTTTTGGTTGTTTCCTTCATATTCCTGTGGAAGTTTACAACTTCCCCAACAGGTAGGGTGCTGGCAGCTATACGTGAAAATGAGCAAAGGGCGAAATTCATTGGATTTAATACATTACGCTACAAGATTATATCAACTGTGGTAGCAGGTGCTATGGCCAGCCTAGCTGGATCTATGTACGCAATCCATATGCGTTTTGTAAGTACCTCAGTCCTTGGAATAGCCAAGACCACTGATGCTCTTCTAGCAACTGTTATTGGTGGTATGGGTAATCTTTATGGAGCAATTCTAGGTACGGGTATAGTAAATCTTGCTGGTGAATATCTATCTAAACTTGCTAAGGTTAATCCTATTTTTCAGAGATGGTATATTATATTTGGTTTACTTTATATTCTAATAGTACTTTTTGCTCCACATGGAATATTGGGTTTAATTTATAAATTGAAGAATAAAAAAATTACTAAAACTGCAAAAGTTAAATAATTTTATGGATTAATCACTGCCTGTGCAGGGATTAATCCTGGTATTTGTTAAATAACCTATTATACTAAGCATTTTAGCCTGTAGAATGAAAAGAATGTTGCCCCTTGTTTTTTTGATAATAAATCATAAAGTAATCCCCACCTGGGTTCTTAGGTGGGGATTACTTTATGATTACCATATGTTTCACCAAATAGCTTTTGTATATGGAATTTAGAAATTTTTGAAAACTTTATAATAATGATGTATAATGTATTTGACTAATAATGAGAATAATTACATATGATGCTCATTAACATCAGTATTGACTTTTTATACATCACTTTGTATCTTAATCTTGACAATTATCGATTTTGCAATCTAAGCGACTAATTATACCAAAATGGAATTATTACTTTGATCCAACATATGCATAAAAGAAAGTAACCAAGTGTGGAAGCATCAATCAGAAAACAGAAGGGAAATCCCTAGATTATTTGCAAAATAGTTTGTATTAAGTATATCGGATAGACTTAATATAAATGAATTTGGTATATTTACTTGCCAAATCCATGTTGAAATTTATACTTGAAATGAGGGATAGTTTAATGGATACTTTTCTACATTCGACGGATTTTATAAAGTTTTGCCATAAGGTGTTTGATAATTTGCCTATTGCCATAGATTTTTTGGACAAGAACGGGCGAATGATGTATATCAATAAAGCTTTCAAGGATTTTTTAAACATATCTGACCAGGATGTCACAGGAATGATGGTTACAGTAGTTGAACCAACTTCAAGGTTTCTAGAGGTACTTATGAGTAAGCAGGCTGAAATTGCTTGGAGACACAAGTTTCTGAATGGAAGAGATGCTATTGTCCATAGAATTCCAATACTTGATGATGATGGAGAGCTTCTGGGAGGGTTTGGGGCTGTTATCTTCCAGAATTATAATGAACTGGAGGCTGTAATGGAAAAATCCAGAATTCTTAACAGTCAATTGAAGCTCTATAAAAATGAGATTGCAAGGATGAATTCTGCAAAATATTCCCTAAATGATATAATAGGAAATACACCTGAAATATTGAGGTGTAAGGATATGGTAAAAAAAGTTGCAAAGTTTAATTCAAATGTTTTAATACTAGGAGAGAGCGGCGTTGGAAAGGAGCTTATCGCCCATGCAGTTCATAATGCAAGTCAAAAGAAGGACATGCCATTTATAAGTCTTAATTGTTCAGCTATACCAGAAAATCTTTTGGAATCCGAGTTTTTCGGCTATGAGGAAGGATCCTTCACTGGTGCAAAAAAAGGTGGACACATGGGTAAGTTCGAACTTGCAAATGGTGGGACCATATTTCTAGATGAAATTGGGGAAATGCCTTATCATATGCAGGCTAAAGTACTAAGGGTTCTTCAGGAGAAGGAAATTGAGAGGATAGGTGGAAAAAATTCAATAAAACTAGACGTTAGGGTAATTTGTGCTACCAACAGAAACCTTGAGGAGATGGTTAAAAAAGGAAAGTTTAGAGAGGATTTGTACTACAGATTGCATGTACTGACAATTGAGGTTCCACCTCTGAGAAAGAGAAAGGATGATATTGCTCTTTTGGTTGGTAAATATATGTCTGAATTCTTTTTAGAGTCTGGACTTTTTAGGCACATCCCAGAAACTGTGATGGAAATACTCAAGAATTATAGTTGGCCAGGGAATATTAGGGAACTAAAAAATGTTATAGAAAAGATTTGCGTCAACTCTGAAGAAGCTAATATTAGTATTAGCGATTTACCACCATACATAATCAGTAACTCGGTCAATGAAAAGCTTTCTGAACGTCAGGCAGGACTCAGTAAGATAATCGAATCTGTTGAAAAGGAAGTAATACTCAATACGCTGAAGGAATGCGGATACAATAAAAGTGAGACAGCTAAAAAGCTGCTTATACCCAGAGCTACTCTTTATAGAAAGATTGAAGAATATGGATTGAAAATGGATAATTAATTTTAGCAAATGTAAAGTGTAATATATTTAACAGACAGAATTAAACATATGTATTTTAACACAGGTGAATGCCTGTGTTTTTTTATTGGTCATTAACCTCTAAGTGGCATAAAAATTGCATTTAATATTTATAGAAATTGTAGATTTAGATATAGTATAATAATATATTTTTTAAAGGGGGCAGAGTCATGAGGAAACATGCAGGAATAGGATACGCATGGGCAGCAAATGTAATAAAATGGGGTCCTGTAGAGGACTAAGGAGGGGTAATAGATGGATTATAATAAGGAATATGAAAGTAAGTTAATAACAGTAGATAAAGCACTTGAAATGGTTGAGTCTGATACAGACATATGCGTATCTCTTGCTGCAGCAGAACCAATGGATTTTATGAGCAGACTTCATGAAGTCGCAGGCAGGGTACAGAATGTAAATGTGCTCACTTGCTTGAACATGGGAGATTACAAGTTTATGTCAGACCCCTCAATGAAAGGACATTTTACAAATGCTGCTTGGTTTTACACAGCAGCCCTAAGGAAAGACCATCCAATTGGAACTACATCTTTTATACCAAACCATACCCACAGAGCCGCAGGAGATAGATTGACATGGAGAAAACCCCATATTTTCGTAGGTTCATCAGCACCAATGGATAAGCACGGATATCTAAATATTTCATTATCTGCAACCTATGAAAAAGAATTTATAGAGAACTCAGATATAGTAATACTTGAAGTCAATGAAGGTTATCCAACAACAAACGGAGATACCTATATTCATCTACGTGATGTTGATTTTGTGTATGAGTCCAATAGACCTGTACCAGTATCTCCTTATGCTCCTATAACCGATAAGGATAAGATAATTGGTCAATATATTGCAGACCTGGTTGAAAACGGTGCAACAATTCAATTAGGTATTGGTGGTATCCCAAATGCTGTGGGGCTTGCATTAAAAGACAAAAAAGAACTGGGAGTTCATACAGAGCTTTTAACTGAGGCCATGATAGACCTTTACGAGGCAGGAGTTATCACAAACAGAAGAAAGACCATCAATAGGGGCAAATTTGTAACTACTATGATAATAGGTACAGAAAGACTTTACAAATTTGTTGATAAAAATCCTGGAGTTGAAGTACTCCGAGGCTCCTATATAAATGATCCAAAAATTATTGCTCAAAATTATAAAATGACATCAATAAATACAACCCTTGAAATAGACTTGACTGGGCAGTGTGCATCAGAGTCATTAGGCCATGTGCAATTCAGCGGTACTGGAGGCCAGTCAGATACAGCAAGAGGTGCACAGGAGAGCGAAGGAGGAAAGTCAATAATTGCTCTATATTCAACCTACTTTAATAAAAAAACAAAAGAGGAAATATCAAAGATTGTCCCTTTTCTTACTCAAGGAGCAGGAGTATCACTGCAGAGGAATGATGTAGGCTATGTTGTTACTGAATATGGAGTTGCTCTCTTGAGAGGACGTACAATAAAGGAGAGGGTCAATAATCTAATAGCTATTGCCCATCCTAACTTTAGAGAAGATCTGAGGAAAGAAGCAGACAAGTACATGCTCTGGTAATATAAATATACTGTGCTTTTGAGAAAGAATGACTGATTTTATATATAATTCTATAAGAAAAGAAGGTACGTTTGAAAATCAAGGGTGCCTTCTTATTTATAATAGATAATTTATTAAAAGGAGTAAGTATTTGCTAATAAATCATAGTTGGAAATTGTAACATTGTGTGACAGGTGTAAGAATATAATACAATTTAGTAAGGTCAATAAATAAGCTCTGATTATTTAATAATCTTCTTATAATATATACTTACGGCATATAGCTATTTGTACATAGAAGAAGAATAGAATTAAAAACAAAAAAAAGCAAAAACAATCCAGCAGATAAAATTTTATTTGCTGGATTGTTT
>JARDZI010000110.1 GCA_029240935.1 Clostridiales bacterium | reverse complement strand
GAAGTATCTTATATGTCCGTTATAATTTTTGTGATATAATTTTTATGAGGTGATACAATGTCAAAGATATCCAGTGAAAGAAAAGCTACTTATTATGTTGGATTAGGAATGATTGTATTAGGATTTATACTCTTTATATCTGTGTTTTTTTCAATGGCAAGCTTTATGAGTAATCCTTTTGGAGAGGGTGGCTTTGGATTTTCTAAAGGTCCTTCATTTATTAATGCTATTATTGGTATAATTCTAATGATTGTAGGTTCAATTGTAATGAATATTGGTGCAAGAGGAGCAGCAGGTGCTGGTATCATACTTGACCCTGATAAGGCTAGGGAGGATTTAAAGCCATATAGTGAGGCAACAGGGGGAATGATAAACGATGTTATAAGCAACATTGATGTAGTTGATAAAATAACTACTCCCAGATCAGAAAAGGAAGTAATAAAAATTAAGTGCAGGAATTGTGGCAGCCTTAATGATGAGGATGCAAAATACTGCAAAAGCTGTGGTAAAGAAATATAAATAGTATATTACTTGGCTATTAGGAATAATATGCCCCTTGCATTATTTGATAAATAATATATAATATAAATGTAGCGCAGGTATAACTCAATGGTCGAGTTCTGGCTTCCCAAGCCAGCTATGCGGGTTCGATTCCCGTTACCTGCTCCATTTTTTTATAATTTTGCTGGAATATTTTTTCTTAACAATTCATATAAGTTTATATTTAGAATGTAGGGTACTAATGCATTAATAGTAATGAATGAATTTATTTACAAACCCAATGGAGGAGTATGTATATGGATGAAGAATTGAAAAAAATATTAATGCAGATAATAGAAGGTCAACAAGCATTGGATTTAAAAGTAACAAAACTTAAAAATAAAATTGATGCAAAAATCGAGAATGAAGTTTCTGATAAGCTGAATGTTTTGGTAGAAGAGCAGTCAATAATACGTAGAGATATTTTGGATATAAAGTATCAGCAGCAAGCAAATAAGCAAATATCATTAGATATTAAGTTATCAGTAGATGCTTTGAATAGCAATCAAAGGAAGCAGGAAAATAAAATTATAGAGTTAGACAATAAGCTTGCAAAATAAAGGTGCCTTTAGGGTCCCTTTTTTTTACAATATAGTACTTAGTAAATTATAATATGTTAAAATTGGTTTAGTATGAATTAAATATCAATAGCTTGGCTAAAAATAGTTATGTGGAGGTTTCAATATGAGTAAATTTGTTATAGGTGTAGATTTGGGAGGTACAAAAATTAATACTGGGATTATTGATGAGAGTGGAAAGGTAATTTTGAGCATCAAGGTTCCAACTCTTGCTAAGGAAGGACCATATCCTGTTATTGAGAGGATTAAAAAGAGTATTTATGATGTACTTATTGAAGCAAATATGAAGCTAGAGGATATAAAAGGAATAGGAATAATTTCACCAGGACCTATTGATTCAGAAAAGGGACTTGTTGTTAATCCATCAAACCTTCCTGGTTGGGATCATATTCCAATAGTAAAGCTTCTAAGGGAAGAATTTAAGCTCCCTGTAATGCTTGATAATGATGCCAATGCTGCTGCATTAGCTGAGTATATGTTTGGTTCAGGAAGAGGATTAAAAAACTTTGTTTACATAACTGTAAGTACTGGTATTGGTGGAGGAGTTATAATTGATGGAAAACTCTATAGGGGGACTAATTCAAATGCCGGTGAGGTAGGACATATGACAATCAATTATAATGGACCAAAATGTAACTGTGGAAATTTTGGCTGTTTTGAAACATATGCATCAGGAACAGCAATCGCTAGATTTGCAAAGAAAGCTGTTCTTGAGGGTAGAAGTACCCTTATAAAAGAATTGGCAGGAGAAAAGGAAATAAATGCACAGCATGTGTTTGAAGCGGCAATTAAGGGAGACAATGTTGCTTTAGAATTGATAGATGAGGAAGCTTTCTATCTTGGAATAGGAATATCAAACATAATTGCCTTTGCAAACCCTGAAAGGATTACATTAGGTGGAGGTGTATCAAATCAATTAGATATGTTCTATAACAGGATGATGGAGACAATAAATGAGAGATCCTTGAAGTCAATGGTAGATGTATGCCAGATTGTAAAGTCAGAGCTTAAAGATGACATTGGAATTTTAGGTGCTGCTGCAATTATCATATAAAAAACCTCAATACTACAATAAAAAATCTGCTGGATAAATATCCAGCAGATTTTTTATATTGTAAATTTATTATTTGGATTATCTTCATTATCACTTTCATTGTTATTATCTGGGTTAGGCTTTGTGTTCCTTCTTTCTTCATTGCTATTCTGGGGAGTATATTCCCCATTTGTAATATGAAATTCTGGTTGGACAGGTGGTAAGGCAGATTTATTTTTATATTCTTCATAAAGATTCATTGTAAATACAACTGTAAATATACCAAGGTAAGAGGTTATAGCTGCTGCTATATATGAAGCAATAGGAGATATTATATTTGCTGGAATTGTTATAATCAAGCCAATTACCATAAGAAGTAAAAAAGTACCTAGTAAGGGAAAGAACTTTTTGAAGCCGAATTTAAAACCCTTGGAAATTGAATTAGTAATATTAAGGTTATCATAAATTAGTAAAGGTTGAATTGGCATAATGCATATTGATAAAAATACCATGGCAATTAAGAAAACGAAAACCAAGATAACTATCAATACAACAGCAAATACGCCACTTGACTTGGTTTGAGACATGGCAAGTGGAATGATGGGTATTGCTATTAGCATAATGAATACTATATATGCACCTATTAATATCAAAAATGTTAATACTAAGGTACCAAGCATTCTAAAGTAAAATTTAAAAGATTGTTTAAAGGAATCAGTAATATTTGGCTTTTCACCATATACTGCATCCCTACACATAATATTTGTCCATGACAAAACAATAGGAGATATGAGTAAATAAAACAGCATTAAAATAAGACCAAACAACATAAATTTACCGAGGTATTCGATTGCAATACTTGGGTCAGCAAATTCGCTTGTAATAAGGGATTCATCAAATGCCATATTTCCAAAAGTAAAAAATAATAATATTTGTGTTACTATCGTAAATAGTACAGTGGGAACCGTTATAATTGGATTCTTAAAAAAATCATTCAAAGATTTTGTAAACATTTCAACACCCCTTCTTTTTTATATTATATTTGTTCTACATTAATATGTTTTATCCTTCTAAATTATAAATAAAAGCTCCAATAATAAATAAAATGTAGATTCTTATTATTATTTTATTATTCCCCTTGCAAGATAATATTAAAATAATTAAAATGAAATGAGGTGTGTTATGAAAAATAAGACATTTTGTAAAAATATGCAATATTGAGGTGCATTATGAGATTAGTTAGCATTGAAAGGGTTAAGTCTGGGGATGTACTTGGACAGAGCATACTTGGAATAGATGGATGCTTGATGCTAAGAGAAGGAACAACTCTTACTGAGAATTATATAAATAAACTTATAGGTATTGGAATTATATATTTATATATTAAGGATTCAAATCTAGAGGATATAAAACCTGAAGATCCTGAGTTTGTAGAATTTAAGAGTGAAGCAGTGAAATCCCTCTCAAGGGTTTTTTCAAAGCTTCAGTATAGTGATACCATATGTATAAAAAATACACTAAGTGTTATTACTGAATTAATTGAATACCTAATAGATAATAAAGAAATTGATGCTTCCTATTTGTTAGAGCTAAAAACCTTTGATAATTATACTTACATACATTCCTTAAATACATGTGTACTTGCATTATTTTTTGGGATACAAATGTCCTACTCAAGATCTATGCTTATAGATCTTGGTATGGGAGCACTACTACATGATATTGGTAAAACGAGGATTCCAATTGAGATACTAAATAAAGATGGAAAACTAACTGATGAAGAATTTAATATAATTAAAAGGCATCCTGAGCTTGGTTATAAAATGATTGAGAATGTTAAGGAAATAAACAATAGATCAAGAGCTATAATCTTAGAGCATCACGAGAGAGTAGATGGTAAGGGATATCCATTTGGATTAACTGGTGATAGGATGCATAAGTTTTCAAAGATTACTTGTATTAGTGATGTGTATGATGCAATAGTAAGTGATAGGGTATACAGAAGAGGCTTTGCTGCAAATGAGGCATATGAGTTTATCCTTGGAGGAGTAGGAAGCTTTTTCGATTTTGATCTGGTTAATGTATTTAAGGATAACTTTTCTATATACCCGTTAGGCGCATGTGTAAAGCTATCAAATGGACTTGAAGGCTTTGTAGTAGGACACAATAAGGGTTTTCCAGACAGACCCATTGTAAGGATTTTATATAATGAAATGGGTACTAAAATTGCTCCGGATGAAATAAGTTTGGTAAATAAGCTTGATATCTGTGTAAGCTATATTATAGTTTAGATAAACTAGAGTCAGAAATTTGTTTCTGACTCTAGTTTTGTAAATTCATTGACCTATATTTTTATTAATGATAAATTTGAAGTAATATAAATACAGGGGGAATAATTTATGGAAGTTGAAAAATTTGTTAATTTTAAGGAAAAGGTAGTTAGAAATGTTTCAAAGGTAATAGTCGGAAAGGAAGAGGCTATAGAAATTGTCACAGTTGCATTTATATGTGGTGGACACGTGTTAATTGAAGATATACCAGGAGTAGGTAAAACAATGCTGATCAGGGCATTTTCTAATACTATTGGTTGTGAATTTAAAAGAATACAATTCACACCAGATTTACTTCCATCTGATTTAACTGGAATTAACTTTTATAATCAGAAAACCTTTGATTTTGATTTTAAAAAGGGCCCACTATTCTCCAATATTGTATTGGCAGATGAAATTAATAGGGCTACCCCAAGAACACAGTCAAGCTTACTAGAAGCAATGGAGGAAAAGCAGATAACAATAGATGGAGTTACTAGAAAGCTAGATGACCCATTTATGGTTCTTGCAACCCAAAATCCAATTGAGTCCTATGGAACCTTTCCACTTCCAGAAGCACAAATGGATAGATTTTTTATGAGAATATCAATGGGATATCCAAAGCATGATGAGGAAATAGAGATAATAATGAAGTTTAAAGATGAAAATCCTATAGAAGGTATTGAAAAAATAATTGGTAGAGAAGAAATAGAGTATGTGAGAAGTAACTATCATAATGTATCTGCTTCAAAGGACGTTGTCGAATACCTTATGTCAATTATCGAAGGGACAAGAAATAATGAAAAGATACAGGTAGGAGTAAGTCCAAGAGGGACCCTAGCATTATTTAAAGCTTGCCAGGCTTATGCAGCAATCAATGGAAGGGACTTTATGATACCAGAGGATGTTAAAAAAATTGCACCATTTGTTTTAAACCACAGAGTAGTTATAAAAGGAATTAATAGGGGCAGCAGTGTGTTTGAATTGATTAATTCCATAATTAATAATCTAGCAACTCCAGTTGAAAAAATACACTAGAGGTGTTTAATATGCTGTTAACAATTAGTATTATTGTTATTCTAGGGATTTTCCTTAATGAACTTTCAAAAAAGTACTCATTGGAAAGCCTTATTTACAAACGAAATTTTTCAAAAAACCTAGTTGAGATAGGTGAAGAGTTTGATGTGGAATGCATAGTAGAAAATAAAAAAATGCTTCCAGTTACATTCCTACAGATTAATGAAGAATATCCATCAATTATAGAATATAAAAATAGAGCCTTTACAAAAAAGACTTTGGAAACAATGCTTCATTCAATGACCATGATAATTCTTCCTTATCAAAGAGTTAAAAGAAAATACAAGGTAAGTGCAAGCAAAAGAGGAAGATATTTATGTAAGGATGTATCACTGATAACAGGTGATATTTTAGGACTAAAGGTTTTTAATGAAACTCTTCCCTTTTTACAAGAAATTGTTGTATTTCCTAGAAGCATAAGTCTAGATGAGGAGCTAATTCCCTATGGCGATTTTTATGGTGATATTTCTGTTAAAAGGTGGATTATAGAGGACCCCATTGTAACAGTCGGAATAAGAGAATATACTGGGACCGAACCTCAAAAAACTATACATTGGCCATCGTCACTTAAGGGTGGAAGACTTATGGTTAAGAAATTTGATTATACAACAGACAATAAGGTGATGCTAGTATTGAATGTTGAATCATATAAACCCTTTTGGACTAGCATTGACCATGTAAAAATAGAAAAATGTATTTCCTTTGTCCGTGTAATAGCTGAAGAGCTTGAGGAAAAGGGAATTTCATATGGATTTGAGAGTAATGGACAGATTATGGGAGAATCCAATGACAAGGTAATAATGCCAGGTTGGGGATCCCAGCATTTTAATGACATTATTGAAAGGCTTGGTAGAATTGATTATTCTATTAATATTCAGTTTGAAAACATGATACTAGATATTATTACTATGAATATTAAATATGGAACATATATTATGGTCATGCCATATATTCTTGATGAATATGTGGAACCCATTAATATTCTCAGTAATCAGTGTGAAAAATTCATTATTATATCTATAGAGGGTAATAATATGGGTTTATTAAATGATAAAATAATTAAGTATGTTAAAAGGGGTGATGAAAGTTGAATTTAATATACTTAATAAAAACCTTTAATATAGTTGCACTTATTATTATTCCTTTAAACTATGTGTATACTGTTTTAGGATTCAACAATGTGAGTGGGTTGATTTATCTTTGGTTATGTATTATGGGATTTTTTATAAACCACTGTAAGAAGAATAAATCAAAACTCATATTTCTTCCAATTCTAGCTTCCTTTCTTCCATTGGTAATCACAAAATCCATTGAAGAATTGATTTATTTATCTTCTTATTTTGTAATTACAATAATTGTGATAATAAGAGGTGTAAGTGTTGTTAGGTATGATACAGAACTTGAGCTATTTAGAAAGGGAATTTATATTTGCATTGGTACTTTTATTGTTTCATTAATGACAGGTGGGATTAACCTTTTTAACAACCATTCTGCATATTATGTAATTATATATTTGGTGACCTCAATACTTCTTTTAAGAAATCTTAGATTTATGGAATATAACAAGGACAGCAAGGAAGGAAAACGAATAAACAATAGATATTCTTTAATTCTAGTTATACTTTCCTCTATGTTAAGTATAAGCTATGTAAGAGAAATAGTGGCTAAAATAATAAGAGGGGCTTATTATTATGTAACAGAGTTTTTTATGTATATATTCTCCTGGATTTTCATTGGAATTGGGTATTTAATATCCATTTTAATTAATGTAATTAAAGTACTTATGAATAAATTTGGTATACAACCTCAAGGATTGAAGGGGAATATTAATATTGTAGAAATTAAACCACCTAAAATAGATGAGGGAGAAGTATTAATAGATAAGCTCTTAGACAACCCAATATTTATAATTATTACTAATGCATTTGTAATTCTGTTGGTTGTTTACATTATTTTTAGACTCTTTCAGAGTTTGATAAACAAGGAAAATGTACAGGAGGAGTATTTGGAAGAGAAAGAATTTATATTAAAGGAAGAAGGGAAAGGCAAATACCCTGGGAAAGGATTCTTTGATTTTTTAAAGCAAAGAAATAGCAAGGAACAAATAAGGCTGTATTATCAAAGGTATATGAAGGCATGTAAGGATAAGGGTATTGATATAACAGTAAAAGACACTACAGAGGAAATAAATAATAAATCACAGAATAAATTTGATAAAATAATTATATATGGTATAAGAAGTATTTATATAAAAGTCAGATATGGAGAAAAGGAACCAACTAAAGAACAGGTTAAAGAAATGGGTATGTACTATAATAGTATTAGAAAGCAGTAATTATTTAAAGACAGTTCCATTATATGTGATAAAATATAAGTACATTAAATAAACAACTTCAACATTATAGGTTTAGGAGTGATAAAAATGAGCATTCTATTTATTGTTAACCCAACTGCAGGTAAAGGATACGCCAACTCATTAACAACTTTTATTGATGAAGAATGTAGAAAGAGTAAAATTGATTACTTAATAAAGTGTACTTCTACTCCTAGTGATGGGACAAGCATTTCTAGATGGGGTGCTGAAAAAGGGTTTGATAGAATTGTTGCAGTTGGCGGTGATGGTACTGTAAATGATGTGCTTAATGGAATTGTTGGAACTTCAGCAGCCCTTGGGGTTATTCCTGGAGGATCTGGTAATGATTTTATAAGAAGCATTAATAAGCATAAGGAAATAAAAAAAATTATAAATGATAATATTTATGGCAAAATCCTTAAATCCGATATTGGAATATGCAATGGAAAGTATTTTATAAATGTTGCCAGCAGCGGATTTGACGCACAGGTTGTAATGGAAACAGAAAAGGCCAAAAAAATATTTTCTGGAAGCCTTGCATATATTGCTGCTGTAATTAAAACTATTTTTATGTATAAGGGAAGAAAAGTAAACATTAAAATTGATGACTATATATTAACAGAAAATACTCTTTTAGTTGCAGTTGCTAATGGGAAATACTATGGTGGGGGTATGCTTCCAGCTCCAAGGGCAGAACTGGATGATGGATATTTTGATGTATGTCATATAAAGCAGGTTCCTAAGGCAAAGATGCTGCTTTTATTTCCTAGGTTTATTAAAGGGAAACATGAAAGTATTAAGGAAGTATCTGTGTTTAAAGGAAAGAAAATAGTAATTGATTCAAATGAAGAATTGCCGGTTAATTTGGACGGAGAAACATTTTACAGCAGCCAAATAAATTTTGAAATCTTACCTAAGGGCATTAACATAATAGTTCCTATGGATTAGTATTTGTAAATTAGTAAAAAACAGTCCTAAGCTTATCCTCTATGTAATATTATATAATATAATGTTAATGGAGGGTTTCATGGATAAGATTCTTATTGTAGCATTTATTACTGAAGCAATTTGGGAGACTTTAAAGATGATTAAAGAACCTAAGGGGATAAACATAAGCAGAGTTGGTGCAATGCTGCTGGGAATTCTAATAGCCTTAGCTGCAGGAGTGGATATATTTGAAATTGCAGGAATAACACTCGGCATTAAGTTTTTAGGAAGTATTCTAACAGGGCTATTGATTAGTAGAGGCTCAAATCTTGTGCATGATGTCTTAGGCAGTATCAGTTCAGTGTACCAGAATAATAGGAAGTAAAACCACATAATACACAAAAATTTTCCATAATAGTGGCAGGCTTCCACGCCTATAGCATCCTAACATAACCAGATAACTTGTAAAAACAGCTTACGGACATTTGTTTGGAAGTTGTTTTTTATATGCAATAAATTCTAGTATGTTTTACTTGAACAATGCTAAAACTATATAAAAATTTAAAATGGAAAAGATGAGAAACCATGAAATATGAAGCAAATAGCACGTTGCAATATTTAAAGTGCTAAATCAACATTCTTTTGCCTAATTCAAGGATTTGTAGCACTAAACGGAAGAATTATGACTTGTAATAAGTAATTGCAAGTATTAGAATAGGAATATCGTGCTGTTAGGAGTGATAAAATGGATGCGCCAATAAATGAAATAATTAAAAATATTATTCATATTGATAAGAGTGCAGTACAATTACGAGAAAAGTTAAATAATGAAATCGGGGATAGAAGAATACAAACAAATAACGAAATAGAGAAGCTAAGAGAAAACATTGTAGAAGAAGAAATTAAGAAAATTGCTGAATTGGAAAAGGAAGAAATCCATAGGGCTGAAATAGAAGCGGAGAGTATTAAACACTCTGCAATAGAAAAAACTAATGAAATGTACAATAGCTTTTTATCATCAAAGGAGGACCTAATAAAGGAAATGTTTAAAAAAATAATTTCGACATAGTCTGATTATAAGACTTAAAGCAGGTGATTGAATGGGTAGTAATACAAGGTATTCGGCAATAAATACTAAAATTTCTACTATGTATGGTAAACTTCTCAAGGAGGAGGATTACAGGAAGATAATATCCCTTAAAAATCCAACAGAAATTGCAGTTTATTTGAAAAACAATACTGCCTATGGAGAGTTTTTTAAGGATAAGGATCCTACAAAAATGCATAGAACTGAAATAGAGCAAATACTGAAGCAGGGACTAATAACTTATATGGACAAAGTAATTCACTATTTTAATGGGGAGTATAGAAATTTTATTAAATGCTTTTATATTAAATATGAAATTACTGATATAAAAAAAGTTGCAAGAATGATTCACATTGATAAGGATTTTGCAGATTTAAGAGATAATCTATTATTTGCTGGGAAATATAGATATATAGATATGGATAAGGTTATAACATCAAAGAGTATATCTGAGCTTATAGGTGCTCTTAAGGATACAATTTATTATCCATTCCTGAAAAACTTATGGGATGAAGATGCTAAGGAAAGCTTGTATAAATTTGAAATGTCAATTGATAAGGCATATTTTTATATACTTGAAGATAGTGTTGAGCACTTG
>JARDZI010000109.1 GCA_029240935.1 Clostridiales bacterium | reverse complement strand
ATAATTCTTCGCGGGGAATTCTTTGTGGTAAGGTTATTTTCGCCTTCCTTCAAAACATTATTATACATAGCAAGTAAAAGTAATAATAAAACTCATCATTTATTCTATACACTTTTCCAATAAACCATATCCATCATCTCTGGTACAAAGCCTAATTTATACAGTTCATCAGAAACAAAGCTCTTTGTACTAGCTTCATCATCAATATATTTTATTTTAATTCTCTTATTTGAAGGCCATATGCTGCCTGAGTTAAAAGCTTCAATAAGCTTTCGAAATGCTTCTACTATTTCTGCTTTTTCATTTGTTTGAGAATGAACTCTCTCTCCATAGGCCTCAGCAATCAAAACAGGTTTTCCACTCTTTATTACTATTGTTGTACCTGGAGTGCATATCCAGGAGCTTTTCTCCAAATCCCTTGGAGCAATTTGTCCATATAACTGGGCGGGATCACAGGAGTTCAAAACCAGATACTTATCAGAGGGTTGGTTTAACATTTGGGTAATTTCTGGAAGAATAAACTGTATTCCTGATAGACCCTCTATATAATATCCCCGGTTAACCTTTCCTATATATTCCCATTGCTTTAGCAGCTCATATGCATCCTTCCATATCCCTAGAGTCTTTTCATATTGAAATATTTCCTTTGAAATGAATCCATATCTTTTAAGAAGTAGTTCAATATATTCTTCAATGCATAATTGTGTTATTTCCTGGGCTATCTCCCATCTTCCCATTTCTGTCTTAAATGCTGTTGCCCTTCTCTTAGCCCTTGCCTTTGGATTAGTCCCACTTTCTGCTTGAAAGTACCTAATTGATTCATAGGAGTCATTTACTGCTATACCCTTCCAAACAAGCCCTTCAAGAGCATCAAGGATATCTGGGGTACTCATTCCTGTACCTATCTGAAGAGAATGGATAAAACTAGCGCCCTTTCTTCTAAGTAGCTTATATACTTCTGCTTCACTAAATGTAAGGAAATTTATTTTTTCTGATTCTTCCTTTAGCTCATCCTCTTTTAAATCTTCAGTTCTAAACCATGCAAGCTTTGGTGATCCCTCTCCAGATTTCACTCTCCATACAACTCTTCCTGCAGCACACAGCTTATCAATATGTGATTTCCTATAACCCTTTATTCTTGATGGGAATATAAACTCCTCCCACCATTCTACAGAAAGGTACAAGCCTCTAAGCTTTAAAATAACTTCATAAAGATTTTCCACTGGAGATATGATTTCACCTCCTACCCCCTGCCACCTTGGCAGGAAGTCCCCAAGATATTCCTGACCTACTGAATTTGATGCTTTTCTTACCATATGCATTGTATGAAGGCGTATCTTCTCAATGATTAGAGAATGATACCATTCCTCTTTATCAGAATCCCCATATATCCCCTTTGACAATACTCCATCCTGCTCAAGCCTTTGTAATACTCTATTTACAAGTTCACAATTCACAGAATATCTATTCCTAACAATCTCCTCTGTAAAAGGGCTGTTGTACCTTGCATATCTTCTAACTATTCTGTATAAAGCTTCTTCCTGGGTCCATGGGTTTTCATAGGAATCTCCCCTGATAGCTTTTGCTTCATTAATTCCCATAGCAGCACAGTACATTGAATATTCTTCAGCAGCAGCAAAAGTGTTTTCTCTAAAATCTATTGAAATTGCTCTTCCCTGACTCTTAAGAGTTTTTACATGTTCATATATATTTTCTTGTTGAGTTGCACCTTCTTCATTAATGTCTATATCTCCATATGTAAGCATAAAGCTATGAAGCTGATCTGGAGAGCTTATGGACTGCCTCTTGTTTAATGGACTGTTTTTTACAACTATATCAAGTATGGCCTGCCTATCAATTAGTTTTTTATTAATAATGCTTTTTCTATCATGACTAAGTATTACTTTCCCAGTAATAAGCTTCTGCTCTGGCCTTTTAGGGTTAGGTAGCAGCCCTTCATACATGGCTACACCCATAAAATTAAATAAAAGCTCTGCTGTAAATGGCGATGGATGGGATGTTGCTTTCTCAACAATCTCTATATTCCTTGAAGCTATATTTTCAACTACCTCAATTATATGTGGCACGTCAAGTATTGTATTCATACACTCCCTGTAGGTCTCTATAATCAAAGGATGATCCGGATGCTTCTCAGCTAGCTGTAAAAGCTCCATGGCTCTTATTCTTTGAATCCAAAGGGGAGAACGTTTTCCGAATTTTTTTGTACCCATCATCAGTGCTCTTGAAGCATTATGTCTAAAAGTTATTGAAAACAGAGGAGTACCAGGAAGTATATCCACAAGTATGCTGCTAATCTCCTCCGGTTTTATTAAGGAAAAAATGTTTCTCGGATATTCAGTACAACCCATAAGGTTTATTAATATTCCATCATCACTACTGCTTGCCTGGGCTTGAATGTGAAGGGCTCCGCTCAGCACATATTCCATGAGTATGGCCAGTCCCTCATTCACCCTTCCTCCAAAGTGAGAATGTATAACAATCCTTGTCTCTCCAGTTTCATCACTAAAATATTCAACAACAATTCGACTATCACTTGAAATACAACCTATTTCATTTCTTTGATCAATTATGTATTGTTCAAGGTTCCTTCCTCCTGCCTCATCAATAGGTATGGAGCTTTGAAGCCATACAATAAATTCCTCTGTTCCTGCTCTCTTTGATAATTCACTTAAGTACTTTCCAAATCTTATACCAAGTTCATAGGGTCTTCCTAGTCCCTCACCTGTCCAGAAGGGAGTTTTGGCACCTGCACTGCTGCAGGGTGAAACAATAACTCTGTCCTTTTCAATCCTATCTATCTTCCAAGGAGAGGTACCCAGCATAAACCTATCCCCAAGACGTGCCTCATATATAAAGGTTTCGTCCAGTTCTCCCAAGCGTGTTTTCCTGTCTTCTAGATAAACAGGATAATATCCTCTGTCAGGAATGGTTCCAGTACCGCTTACTGCAAGCATTCTGCTGTATGCATCCCCTCTTACAACCCTATTTATTCTATCCCATATAATCATAGGACTTCTAGGAGAATCCTCACTATGCTCATAATCCCCTGAAAGCATTTCAAGTATTTTTTCTATTTCATATATGGTAATTTCCTGATAGGAATAAGAGGACATAAATAAATCCTTCATCTCTTCTATATTCCATTCCTTAATACAGGACATGGAAACAATATGCTGAGAAAGGACGTCTAGAGGATTTTTTAAAACCCATTCCTCCTCAATATTGTGTTCCAACATCTCCCTGGATATTATTGATGCTTCAAGTAAATCTCCACGGGTCTTTGGGATTATTCTTCCCTTACTTACACTATTCATTCTATGTCCAGCTCGTCCAAGCCTTTGGAGCCCTCTAGCCGCGGATTTTGGGGATGTAACCTGTATCATTAAGTCTATTGCACCTATATCAATTCCAAGCTCAAGGGAGGATGTGGCAACAAGGCAGGGAAGCTCTCCATTCTTTAGCTGCTTTTCCACCTCAAGTCTGGTTTCCTTTGAAATACACCCATGATGAGTTTTAGCTATAACATGACCTGAAATATTGTTCAAATTTGCAGACACCTTCTCAGCCACTGCACGATTATTTACAAAAACGATAGTTGACCTGTGCTCTAAAACCATTTCATATATTCTTTTATATATATCATTCCAAACTGTACCTTCCTCAAGTACACGATAATCCTTAACAGGTATAGATATTTTTAAGTCAATATGTTTTTCCATTTTAGGCTCGATTATTGTTACTGGTCTTTGTATCCAATTATCCTTATGCTTATAAAATCCCCCTAGGTATTTAGCTGCCTCCTCAAGTGGTCTAACAGTTGCAGAAAGTCCTATTCTAATAATTGGTTTTTCCACAAGATGAGCAAGTCTTTCTATGGATAGGGATAGGTGTGTTCCTCTTTTATTACCAAGGAGGGTATGTATTTCATCAACTATCAAATATTTGACGTTTTTAAGCATTGTCCAGGAATTCTTAGATGTTAATATGAGATATAGTGATTCTGGAGTAGTTATTAATATATGAGGAGGCTTTTTAAGCATTTTTCTTCTCTCAGATTGGGTTGTATCCCCGGTTCTCACTGCTTTTGTAATATTAGGAAACTCTATATCCATATCAGTACACAATGCTTCAATGCCCTTCAATGGCACCTCAAGATTTCTATATATATCATTATTTAATGCCTTAAGTGGAGAAATATATAAAACCTGTACGCCGGGCTCTAATTCATCATTAATCCCCTGTATAAAAAGATCATTTATACACTCCAAGAAAGCAGCAAGTGTCTTTCCTGCCCCTGTTGGAGCAGTGATTAAAACATTTTCTCCTCTTCCAATTACTGGCCATCCATCTATTTGTGGGGGGCTTGGCTCTCCAATATTTTTCTCAAACCATCCTTTAATGACTGGGTGAAAAAACTCTAGGACATTCATATCCATATTTATTACCTGCCTTTTGAAAATTCATATAAAACCACATTCCTTGTTATACAAAAAATTATACCATAATGTGGTTGAATATAAACCCGAATACTTCTAGATTCTTATTTTACTATTTTGCTCTCTATCAACTCAATGTTTCCAATACCAAATAATTATTACACATTTGTGTGATAATGTGTAACAAATCACTTGTAAACATGGGTAGGAATATGAATATTACGTAGGGGCGAACAGTGTTCGCCCGTGTGGTACTTTGAATTCGGGCTATTCCCGTATCATAATGCGCAATTGCAGGCGAACACTGTTCGCCCCTACAACACATAGTAGTTAAATTGTTTCAGTTAACATATAGATGACTTGGCACACATTCTTCCTATATTATTCTCAGTGAGATGGCGTATAACACTACCTTATTTAAAGTTTCAGGGTGTTGATCTTCTCAACACCCTGAAAAAAATAATTTACTTACCCTTTAATCCTTTTCCCTGTTGATGAGAAATACTATTCCTTACTGCGTCAGCCTGCTCTTGAGTTAGTGTACCATTATCCACTAGCTCCTTTAAAAAGTTTCCTTTTTCACCTCTCATCTTTTCAAAGTAAGCCTTTCTCTCCTCCTTTGTCATATTCTTTATCTTGTTCTTTTCTGCTACATCAATATTACCATTTTCTATTTTGGATTTACCCATACTTTGATTCATATATTCAATAACCTTGTCAGCTTGGATTTGATTTATGGTGCCCTTATTAACAAGAGTGTTAAGTTGACTTTTCATTTCATTCAATTTAGCAGATTTCATTTCCTGCATCTTTTGCTCCATTTTAGCCTTTATAGCATCTGCCTTAGCCTGGGTTATAATTCCCTTGCTCACAAGCTCAGCTAACAAATCTTGATGCTCAGTTTTTTTAGTGCTTAGATAGTTCTTTCTTTGTTCATCAGTCATGTTCTTCACTTTATCTATTTCAGCTTTCATGGACTCTTGTTTTTCTTTTCTATATACAGTAATTTTGTCTACTTCACTCTGTGAAAGCGTCCCATCCTTAACCATTTCTGTCAGAACACTCTTAAAGGTTCTACCCATACCTACTCCCTTACAAGGACCCTTTCCTTCAATTGTCCCACTTTGACTAACTACATTCTTTAATACACCTGAAGCATCTTCTCCCCTTTGTGCTGCAAGTGAAGTAAAACCTGTTGTCAGAACAAGACTTGCAACAACTGCTCCAGAAATAAATTTGGTTATTTTTCTACATTTCATACTCAACTCTCCTTTCTTTGATTATTTGTTTATATTATTACCAAGGTGTATGACAATATGGTGGCAAATAAATGAATTTTTTATGAATTGATACTTAAAACAAGTAATAGCTAGCAATATATTGCCAGCTATTACTTGTTTTAGTTATTCAAATACATTTACAAGTGTATTAAACAAATTCTTGTTTTGCTTAATTTTACCTTCATTTCCAAGTGTGCAAATATTATTTTCCTTCATTACAGCATCAATTAGCTCTGCATGTTTTCTAATAGCCTCCTGGGATGTTTTCAGCACTTCATCACGCTCAAGCTGAACCTCATCAAATGTCAGATGACTTAAATAGCGTCCTGTTGCCCTTTCACCCTTCATTGAAGGAGTCATAGGTGCATCCATCTCACTTATTGTTCCTATTATATATTTTTTCATTTCTCTTTCATTTGCTTCAAAATTTCTTATATAGTTTGAAAGTCCATCATAGGCCTCAAGTGTTTCCTTAATATTTGGATCACGGTAGGATGCACAAAATATATTCCCATTCCTATCAAACCTGCCAAAGGCTCCATATGCTCCTCCCTGAACACGAACCTTGTTCCAAAGATAATCAAGTCCTGCTATTGTACTGAGTACTCTTAGAGTTCCAGAATATTTAAAGCCAATTTTTCTATAATTGTATCCCTTTGCAACAAATTGAACCTTTCCCTGATTTAATAATCCTTCATTTTTAGGAGATAGCTCAAATTTATATTTATATTTTTGATGCTTCTCATCACCTATTTCATTTATAAGTATATTAAGATTCATCTTTAAACTATCATAATCCTCTTCTGCTGAAGTATAGCTTATTATAAGATTTTCCCTATTGAATATAAAATTTGAAACCTTCACTAAATTAGAAACTATTTCTTCTACCCTATCATCTAAATTCTTCTCAAGACCTGCAATAAATTTATAAAAATCCAATCCCTTTAGAATTTCATTATACTTTCCTAATGGCGAAAAATAAGAAATTAAATGATTCCCAGCTACAATATGACCTCTATTGGATATTGTCATCTCAAGCCTTGATTTCATTTCCCTTATTATTTCCTTTAAACGTTTCTTATCATCAAATTTAGTGTGGCCTAGAATTTCTCCTAGAATTTCAAACAGCTTAGGCATTTTATCAATTAATACCCTTGATTTAACTACAAACTTTGGATAGTATGTTTCATCATTATCCTTTTCTGTATAGGCCTCAACACTATAGTCAATACCCCCTGTATGAATGTTGATTTCATTTGATAAATCCCCATAGGAGAGTTTATCGGTACTTACTTTGCCCATAACTCCTGCAAGCAAGCCTAAATATGGGAGCATTTCCTGTTCTACAGCTGTTGAATCAAAGAGAAAATTAATATAACCAATCTTATTGGTGAACATTGGGTGAGTTAATATTTTTATTCCACCCTCTTCGACCTCATTGATTGGTAACTTTTCCGCTTCAGGGTTAATATCCTCTAGTGATACCATAGGTATTTTCTCCTGATCCTCTGGTGAATCCTGGGTTACCTGTCTTAACTTTAACTTTTTAGTATCTTCTATAATTTTATTCAAATCATCCTCTGAAAGTTTTGCTCTGTATGCTTCAAGTTCATCCCTTACTTCCTTTGCCTTCTCCTCGGAAAGTCCCTTCTTAGGTTTAACAATTAAAAGTGATCTATGGTTATTTTTAATCAGGAATTCTTCAATAAGCTTTTCCAAATAGTTTGAGTTAAGTGCTTCCTTGATTTTACCTAGGGTAGGTCCATATTGAAGATGCACTGCTGGGTTTTCATCATATAGCCAGCTATCCATGCTCTTAATATGATATAGTAAGCCCTTAGGAAAGCCATGGAAGTCTGCTTCTCGAAGTTTAAATTCAATTATGTTTATAGAGGCTTCTATAAGCTTCTTATCTATTCCCCTGTTCACTAAATCATTTAAAGTGCTAAAAACGATCTTCTGAAATTGTTCTTTTTGCTCTTCATTGGAGTTTTTTACTACTATGCTGAAAACAGGTTGAAGTATACTGTTATCAAGCCTTCCAAAAACATCCTTACCAAGTCCCCCTTCGATTAATGCCTTTTTAAGGGGTGCAGCAGGGGTCTCAAGAAGAAGATGTTCAATAATATCAAATGCCAAATACAACTCAGGATTAGAGGATTTTCCTACTACGAAATTAAGATTTAGGAAGGTATTATCCTTTTCATTTTCATCATCAGAAATTGGATAATAAGCTTTAACTTCTCTTTGCTCTTTAAATGGTTTTTGCTTAGGTATACTTGATTCAATCTGGATTCTATCAAAATCCTTCAGATAATTTTCTTCAATGAATTTTAGTTCATCAAGTATATCTCCATTTCCATAAAGAAATATATAGCTATTTGATGGATGATAATATTTCTTATGGAATGCTCTAAATTCCTCAAGAGAAAGCCTGGGAATTATATCAGGGTCTCCTCCTGACTCCATTGAGTATGGTGTATTCGGAAACAATGACTCCTGTATCTTTCTGAAAAGTATATCCTCAGGGGAAGAAAATGCTCCCTTCATTTCATTGTAAACTACTCCCTTATAGTTAAGCTCATCTTCCTTACTATCAAGCTCATAATGCCACCCCTCCTGCATAAATATTTCAGGAGTACTATATATGCTTGGATAAAAAACTGCATCAAGGTAAACGTCCATTAGATTGTAAAAATCCTTTTCATTCCTACTTGCAACTGGATATATGGTTTTATCAGGAAAGGTCATTGCATTTAAGAATGTATTTAAAGAACCCTTTAACAAATCCACAAATGGCTCCTTTGTTGGGAACTTCCTTGATCCGCACAACACCGAATGCTCAAGTATATGTGGAAGCCCTGTGCTGTTTTCAGGTGGTGTTCTAAAGCCTATTGAAAAAACCTTGTTATCATCATCATTTTGAAGATTTAAAAGCCTTGCACCAGTCTTCTCATGCTCAAACAATCTTTGTAGGGAATTAATTTCATTAATCTCTCTTTCTTCAATCAATTTAAATCCGTGATAGCTTTTGTTTAATTCTAAATTCATTTCTTTTCCTCCTTAAATAAAAAAACACCCTTATATAAAGTTAACTCAATACTTATATAATATAATAATACATCTCACCACTTATTGGCAAATTAGCTGCTAGAATTTCTAGTATATGTTCTATACTTTTACCAAAATCCCTTTTCACCTTGCAACAGGTATAAGTTATCTTTAGTATTAATCAATAAAGATAAAATTATCAGTCAACTTAATATTGTAGTATCGTCCTAAACAAAAATTATTGATACTAAATAAGAATCCATTATTTGTTTAATATATAAAAGTATTGAAATCAGTGATATAATTATCATATAAATAAAGTATAACTTATTATGCACTGTTTAAATTTTGAATGTATTAGGAGGCAAATATGCTATATTTTATAGGGATAATGCTTATAGTCTTAGGCTTAATATTTAAAATGTTTCCAACACAAAAAATCAATTCTATATATGGTCTTAGAACAATACTGTCAATGAAAAATCAAGATACATGGAATGAGGCTCAAAAATATTCGGCCAATAGCCTTTTAATATTAGGTTTCATTTTTGTTGCTCTTGGATTTATTTTAAGTAAATTAATAGAAACTGTTAGTAACGGTTATCAAGTCGTACTATTTTTAATAGGTATAGTGATTATGCTTATTTTTGATGAAGTACACTTGAGAAAGATTTTTAATAATGACGGAAGTAGAAGATATAGTTCAAATATAAATTCACGGGAGGAATAACATCATTTGATATCTGATGGGCTGGTACCAATGGTTAGTGAATCCCTAGTGGTCGATGCCGCTGTGGACAGTTACCACTAAGGATATAGCGAGGTTATATGACTTACGACGCATAGCCCCACAATTGTTCAGCATAAAAAAATAAGGAACAGTATCGCTGTTCCTATATATCCTTCTTAAATAATCTATAGGTTCTGTAGTGAACTCCACCTGCTCCTTCTGCATCTCTTCTCATGGAAACATTTATTTCTCCTATTGTTGATCCTTCTCCATACTTGTAGCCCTTTCTCTTCCCTGCTGCAAGAACATTATATAATATGGCACTGCTTACTGCTTTTTTTCTGAACTCAGGTATTACAAATAGAACGAATATTCTTCCCCCATCTATCTTTTTTTTGTACTTTAAAAATTTGAAAATTCCAAGGGGTAGGAGCCTTCCATTCATTCTTTTTAGCACCTGGTTGTAATCAGGAAGAGCTATTCCAAAGCCTATGGGATTTCCCTCTGACCTTGCTATGTAAATTAAATCCGGGTCTGCCATTGCAACTATGGTTTTTCCCTCTGCCTTAATTTCTTCAAGAGTTGGGGGGGTTAAATCCTCCCAGTCATCAGGCATGGCAATATCTAAAATCTTCTTTACATCTATCATTTCTTTTTCAATATTTTTTAAATCTATTCGATCCACTTGAAAATTGTATCTTTTCATAGCAAACTCAACAGGCTTTGCATATCTTTCACTATCCACATTTACAATATCATAATAATATGCAAATAAATCTAAATGCTTCTCAAATCCATACTGGTTAAAAAAAGCTACATAATATTCTGGATTATATGCGTTCATTAGCACCGGGGATCCATCAAAACCCATTACTAAAAGTCCTCTTGAGTCATCACCATTGGTTGGAGAAACAGGACCCTTAACCAAATTGATTCCTCTGGCTCTTAACCACTCAACAGCTTTATCAAATAAGGAAAACGCAACTTCCT
>JARDZI010000108.1 GCA_029240935.1 Clostridiales bacterium | reverse complement strand
ATGCGGGAGTGGCTCAGTGGTAGAGCGTCACCTTGCCAAGGTGAACGTCGCGAGTTCGAATCTCGTCTTCCGCTCCAAACATGCGGGTGTAGCTCAGTGGTAGAGCTCCAGCCTTCCAAGCTGGTCATGTGGGTCCGATTCCCATCACCCGCTCCACATGGCGGCATAGCCAAGTGGTAAGGCAGAGGTCTGCAAAACCTCTATTCTCCAGTTCAAATCTGGATGCCGCCTCCATATTAATATGGCCCCTTGGTCAAGCGGTCTAAGACACCACCCTTTCACGGTGGTAACAGGGGTTCGATTCCCCTAGGGGTCACCATATATAATATGGGTCATTAGCTCAGTTGGCAGAGCACCTGACTCTTAATCAGGGTGTCCGGGGTTCGAGTCCCCGATGACCCACCATTTAATATAATATGCGCCTTTAGCTCAGTTGGATAGAGCAACGCCCTTCTAAGGCGTGTGCCAGGGGTTCGAATCCCTTAAGGCGCACCATAATAAAAAGCATCTCACTATAGTGAGATGCTTTTTATTATGGTAGGAGAAACTATCTTTTTATAAGGTGAGCTAGATAATATTGATGAATGTAAAATTAATAAAAAGAATGAGTCCTGTAAAATACAAAACCCATTATTTATAAATTCATGATTAAGATTTGACTAATCTTTTTAGAACAATCCAAACATTATGACCTTATAAATACTAAATTGAATTAGACACTTTAGTACTACTTATATTATGATTCTCACTTATAAAAAGATTTGCTCTCTCAACAGCAGCATCTAGATTGTCACAAAAGTTTTCAGATCCAACATGGTCTATAAAACCATATTTTTCTAATACCTTTTGTGGTTGAGGCTGCAGTTCAGAAAATATCAATTTTGTGCTATTTTTTTTACACATATCATAAAGCATTTCAATTCCATGATAAGCTGTTGAATCCATTGCTGGTACATGACTCATTTTCAAAATTAATACTTTAGAGGAAAAGTTCATTTCTCTTATTACATTTATAAACTTATCTGCAGCACCAAAAAAGAATGGTCCACTAATTTCATAAAAGGAAATATCTTCTGTAGGTGACGAAGCAAGAAGTTCGGATGTTTCTTCTCCTTCATCAGAATCAAGAATACTTTTTACCTCAGCAACATCTGCCATTCTTCTCATAAATAAAAAGGATGCAAGAACTACACCAATAGTGATTGCAAAAACAAGGTCTATAAAAATAGTTAAACAAAAGGTAACAAGAAATATTGCAGCATCACTTTTAGGAGCTTTCCTAATCATTTTGAATACTTCCCATTCCCCCATATTATAGGATACCACAATCAAAATAGCTGCAAGTGAAGACATTGGAACTAACTTCATGTATGGCAGGAATACCATCATAATAACAAGGAGTGCAACTGAATGTACTATTCCTGATACAGGTGTTCTACCTCCATTTTTAATATTAGCGGCTGTTCTTGCAATAGCACCAGTAACTGGAATACCACCAAACAGAGCTGAAAAAATATTAGCGGTTCCTTGTGCAACAAGTTCCATATTAGAACGGTGCTTACTGCCAATCATGCCATCGGCCACTACTGCAGACAATAGAGACTCAACACCTGCTAGAACAGCAATAGTTAACCCTGGAAGCAGCAGCTCCTTTATTATAGTAAAGTCTAATTCTGGAACAACAAATTTAGGTAATGATGAAGATATTGTTCCAAATTGGCTACCAATAGTATTAATAGGAAGTTTCAATATTGAAGTTAATATTGTTGCTACTAAAATTGCAATTAGTGTACCAGGAATTTTCTTGTTTATTTTAGGCCATAAAAGAATAATAATAAGGGACAATAATCCGATTATAAGACTATAATAGTTAATTGTTGGCATGCTTTTAAAATAAGCAATCCATTTTGGAAGAAATTCAGAGGGGACCTTGTCCATGGTTAACCCTAGAAAATCCTTAACCTGTGTGGAAAATATGGTAATAGCAATTCCACTTGTAAATCCTGTAGTAATAGGGTAGGGTATGTATTTAATCATACTCCCCATCCGGAGAAAACCCATTAGAAGTAGGAAAAAGCCTGCAATTAGTGTGGATATTATTAATCCATTGAGACCGTAATTCTGTACAATACCAAATACAATAACTATAAAAGCACCGGTTGGACCACCGATTTGAACTCTACTTCCACCTAAAAAAGAAATAATGAAACCACCAATAATAGCTGTATGAAGTCCTTTTTCTGGTGAAACACCAGAAGCAATAGCAAGTGCAATTGCAAGAGGAAATGCTATTACTGCAACAATTATTCCAGCAGTAAAATCCTTTATAAATTGCTCTTTAGAATAGTTCTTTAGACATGTAAAAAGTTTTGGTAAAAACAATTTTGTAACCTCCTTAAGTATATATAGTGTTTAGTATTAAATTTTATAAACAATGAACATGACCAGATAAAATAATAGCATATATATTTTTATTATACAAATCAAAATGAGTTACTTAATAAAAAAACTCCCAAAGGGGAGTTTTTTTAAAACGAGGTTTATTCAATAGGATTCATTTGACAAATAAGTTCTAAAATTTTAGGAGAGCATCTTTTGCCATTACAGCCACCAGAGCCTGCACCAGTTGATTTTTGAACCTTTTCAAGGGTATCAGCACCATTTCTAATGGCTTCCTTTATTTTTGACCTTGGGATTGCTTTGCATATACATACCTTTGTGAGTTTATCCAGTAATTCTTCGTTTAAGTTTTGCTCCATAAAAACATCCTCCATAAATGCTTAATAAATTTAAAATTCCCTTTCAAATAAGTTTAAGGTTTCTTCTATCTCTGTTAGAGTTTTGGTACTTCCTCCAAGTTTTTGAAGAAAAGCATGCATAGGCTGGCTGTCAAATGATATTCTAATTTCCGAACCCTCTGCAAACTCCTTTAGCCTTTCTCTACCTTCTTCTTTGGGAATTATTATTTTAGGTCCTCCAACGCACCCTCCGACACAACCCATTCCTTCCATGAAGCTGCCATGAATTATTCCACTTTGGGCATCATCAAGCATTTGCTTACACTCCTTAACTCCATTACCCTGGATAGTAGTTAATAGTGGATACTTGTCAGGAAAGGATATTCTAATACCTTCACTTACTGCAGTAGAAACACCTCCTGTGTGACCATAAAGACGTCCTTCCCTTGATGCATATTCATGAGTAGTATCCTCATCCATTTCCTCAGGGTGAATATTCAGTATTTCGAATATATCCTTTAATTCTGTAAATGTAAGTACATAATCTATATCATTTAAAAGATCCTTTTCCTTTGCTTCAGCTTTTTTTGCTACACAGGGTCCAATAAAAACAACCTTACAATCGGGATTTATTTTTTTTATTGCTCTCCCTGATGCTATCATAGGCGAAACTGAAGGTGATACATGTTTAATTAGCTTACCATATATTTTTTTAGACATTGCTACCCAAACAGGGCAGCAGCAGGAGGAAATCATGAAGTCCTCAGTGTTGTTTACAAGTTTATTAAATTCAATTGCTTCTCTCAGTGTTAACATATCAGCAAAAAAAGCTACCTCTAACATATCACTGAATCCAATTTTTTTTATGGCAGCTCTTAATTGATTTATTGATACATTTTTACCAAATTGTCCAATTATAGCTGGAGCAACAGTTGCAATAACAGTCTTATTTTCTCTTAATATATTCGCAATGGGTATAAATTCAACCCTATCCATAATATTATCTGAGGGGCATGCCCCAACGCAAGAACCACAATCCCTGCATTTTTCCTCATCAATATAAACTGTTTTTGCATTTTTATCTGCTACAATTGCATTAAAGGGGCAGGAAACCTGGCAGGAGGTATCCCCCTCTCCACTAAGGCACTCCATACAGCAATTATGAACTCTTGTAACAACCCTGTGATTTGCACTGTAATTTGAAATAGCCTTCTTTAAATCCTTGACATAGTCTTCGCTGTAGTCTACGTCTACACCACATAATGAAGATATTATCTTTCCCATATTTTCCTTGTCAACATTGGATTTTGATAATAATTCTATTATCTTTTCATCAAATGAATTATCATAATAGGCATTCATTATTTCCTTGAATAATTTGCTGGAATAGGATGTCATTATCTCATCTCCTCACACCAATATATACATTGTATATTTTAACTTATTATACATTTTTTTATTCTAAAGAGTCCAACTTAATACAAAAAAGTATGAAGCAATATCTTCTATATATACTGCATTAAAGAAATTACACATGTAACATGTAAAATGTAGTGGCAGGCTTCTACGCCTGCTTACTGCAGAATCCGGGCAGGCATTGAAGCCTGCCACTACAATGTGAAAGTTTTAATGAATTATATATATATTGAATAAATTATCTTTATTTGGTAATACTACTATTGAGGTGATTATATGAAGTTTTTACATGTCCTTCTTGAAAAAATTTTACTATGGATTGATATGAGAGCTATTAGAAAACGTCAAACCAATTTTAAGCCCTAATGGGCTTTGTCTTTAGTACCTACTAAGCTTGTTTTATGGCTTCCATAATTAAGCTTCTAAATGACCTTTCAAATTTGTCATCATGTGCTGTTGATCTTTTCTTTGAATTTATGGTTCTCCCACCTGAACGTCTTACCTTTTGGGATAAAAATCTTTCAAATAAAAGCTGATCAATATTCTCATTTGTATATACTAATCCATTTTGATTAACTGTATATGCATGTTTTGAAATAGCCATTGCTGCAACTCCATAATCCTGAGTAACAACAATATCATTTTTTACTACTCGATTAATTAATGCAATATCAACTGAATCCTTTCCTTTTTCTACAGTAATAATTTCAGAATAGCCATCATCTAGTATATGACTTGTGTCAATTAACATAATTACCTTAATAGAATATTCCTTTGCTATTTCAACAATAATATTTTTAACTGGACAAGCATCTGCATCAACAAGTACTTTCATTTAAACACAACCTTTAAATAATTAGTTTATATATTATATATATTGAAAGTATAAATGATTTTAAGTGTAATTTCAATTAAATAGGTTTAGTTAGAATTGTAATTTTTAAGCCTAGTAGGTATAATTTAAAAATAGATGCTTGTAATTATATGCCTTCAATAAGGAGTGTTTAATGTGAAAGAAAGATTGCAAAAATATATGGCTAAATGTGGAGTTGCTTCAAGAAGAAAATCAGAAGAGCTTATTTCCCAGGAAAGAGTTAGTGTGAATGGGGAAATTGTAAATCAAATTGTTATGATTGATGAGGAACTAGATACTGTGAAAGTAGATGGTAAGATTATTAGACCTGAGGAAAAGAAGGTACATTTAGTTTTAAATAAACCTGTAGGAGTAATAACTTCTGTCAAGGATCAGTTTAATAGAAAAACAGTAACAGAAATCCTAAATATTGATGAAAGGGTATATCCTGTGGGAAGGCTTGATTATGATACCTCAGGCCTACTGCTTTTAACAAACGACGGGGATATTACATATAAAATGACACATCCATCCCATGAGGTGGAAAAGGTATACCTAGCTAGAATTAAAGGTATACCTACAATGGAAGAAATAGAAAGCTTTAAAAGTGGTTTAAAGATTGAAGATTATGTAACTGCCCCTAGTGACATAAAAATTCTTAACAAGTATGGGAATAGTTCTTTAACTCAAATAACAATTCATGAAGGAAGGAATAGACAGGTAAGAAAAATGTGTAATGCTATTAGCCATCCAGTATTAGAGTTAAAAAGAATAAGGATGGGGCAAATAGAACTTGGAGTTTTAAAACCAGGGGAGTGGAGAGAGCTCACTGAAGCAGAAATTGAATATTTAAAAAATATATAACATGTTTTCATAAACCTTCTCCTTTAATGCACATTCTTTTAATTATTGAGAAAACTGGCAGCTGTCATGTAGATAAATAAAATACTCCTTATTAGTAAAAAAATTAGTAACTTTTATTTTACAGGGGGTTTCAATAGAGTTTCCACATTTTAAACATTTATAGCTGCCACTAACTAAGTAATCATTATAGTGACTCAGTGAAGTATTGCAATATTTTTTCCAGCTTTTCCATCCTGTTTTACAAAGCTTTTCTCTATATTCTAGATCTGAGAAGACCCATTTAAGCATTTTATGAAAGTGAAATGGATATTTAGTATACTCAAGATAATCCATTGGTATTCCAAGACCAATAACATAATCTAAAAAACAATACTCAATAATAGTTTGCAAAGGATCACCTATTTTTGTACTGACAACATTATAACCATTTTGTGAAAGATAGATTCTTGCTTTATCAAACATGTAGCCTTGACATATTTCAATTTGCTCATTTTTTCCAATATTTAGAAGGTTTATCCCATCAATAATTATTTTAACAGTATAATCTGTATACTTCTTTTCTTCAAATGAGGGTGAAGTAAACAAGTTTATTGGAATTGCCTCATAATGATAATCAAGATCTTCAACCCTTAAAATACCTATAATTGTTCCACCCACTAAACTGCCACTGCCTGCATCGTCGATTTGAATCATAATTTAAACATCCTTTCAAATAATTATAGAAAAAAATACAAAGCATATTTATAGTATGTTTTATTATTTCAACTTTAAACTAAAAGAGTATTTTTATTAAATGCTAAATGCTTTAGCAGAAAAAATGGAGGTAAAAGAATGAATATTTTGGTAACTAATGATGATGGTATAAATTCTACTAGATTACATGCACTAGTAAAAGAAATGGAGAAGGAACATGAAGTAATAGTTGCAGCTCCAACTATTCAGAGAAGTGCTTGTGGACATTCTATTACTATTCATGATCCACTATATGTTAAACAGGTTAAAATAGAAGGGGTTAAATCAAAAGCATTTAGTGTTAGTGGTACGCCTGCAGACTGTGTTAAAATTGCATTAGAAAGGCTTGTTAATGGAAGGTTAGATATGATTATTTCTGGGATAAATTACGGATTAAATATTGGAACTGATGTGTTATATTCTGGAACAGTCTCAGCAGCAATCGAAGGAGCAATATACAAAATACCTTCTATGGCATTTTCAATGGATATAGATAACGATGATAATGCTATAATACAAGCTGCAAGATATGCTGCACTATTATTGAAAACATCTCATGAAAATTATATTAAGAATGATATGGTCATTAATGTTAACTTTCCTAAAAGAATTGATAATGGAATAAAGGGTATTAAGGTTTGTCAACTTGGTAATAAAGTATATTCAAATTGCTATATTGAAACTATTGGTGACAATAATGAAGTTGGTTATAAACTTAGAGATGAAAACAATGATTATCCAGAAGAAGATACTGATATACACTATATTAAAAATAGGTATATAACAATAACTCCCCTTCATTATGATTTGACTAATTATAAGGTAATTGAAAATGTGGAAAAATGGTTTGCAACCACTGATCTAAAGTAGAAGAAACGAAAATGAATTAGTTCTTGCATTAGGTGTATGAAAGTGATAAAATAAACTTGCATTTTTAGAAAATTGAATTATAAGAAATATAAACATTCATTTAATTAGGATGAATTATGCAGGAAGTGAAATGAAAAATCTCTTTTTGTAAAGCAATGTTGGAATAGTTAATTAAAAGCTTTAAATTGAGAATTAAAAAATAGTACTTAAAGTGATGCTTATATAAATCTGCAAGCTATGAAAGTATGTATTGTGAGTGTAAAACAAATAAAAAGGGTGGTTAGGCATTATGCATGAGAACAAACAGGATCTAATGAGGATAATTCAGGTTAAGTTTCCTAGACTGAGTAAAGGACAGAAGTTAATTGCTGAATATATCTTGAAACATTATGATAAAGCAGCTTTTATGACGGCATCAAAGCTTGGTGTTACAGTAGGGGTTAGTGAATCTACTGTAGTTAGGTTTGCAAATGAATTAGGGTATAGTGGATATCCTAAACTTCAAATGGGACTTCAAGAATTAATAAAAACCAAGCTAACAGCTGTTCAAAGAATTGAAATATCCAGTGATTTAATTACAGAAGAAAATGTTCTAAAAAATGTTTTAAAAGCTGATATGGAAAATATTAGGGCCACTCTGGAAAAGTTAAATACCAACACATTTGATGAGGTTGTTAAAACAATTTTTAAGGCCAAGAGAATATATATTGTAGGATTTAGAAGTTCCCAAGCCCTAGCTGACTTTTTAGGCTTTTACCTTGGACTTGTTTTAGATAATGTAAGGCAGGTATTACCAGGCGTAAGTGATATTTTTGAACAGCTTTTGAAGATTGGGGAAGAGGATTTAGTCATTGGAATTGGGTTTCCAAGGTATTCAAGCAGAACTGTAGAGGCATTGAAGTTTGCAAAAAGTAAAAATGCTGAGGTAGTAGCTATTACAGATAGCCTATTATCACCATTGGCATCATATGCAGATTACGCATTAATTACTCAAAGTAATATGGCTTCCTTTGTTGACTCTCTAGTAGCACCCTTAAGTGTGATAAATGCTTTAATTGTAGCAGTAGGGATTAGAGAAAAGGAAAGTATATCAGAAACCTTTAATAATTTGGAGAAAATATGGGAAGAATTTAATGTGTACACTTATAGAACAAAAAATAATGAATAATCTCATTCAATATTATAAAAAAACTCTAATACATGATAGAAAATCATCATTGGGATTTTTTTCATGCATATTTTGATAAATTTTGAAAACAGTAATAAAACAGAGATAATTGAATAAACAAAGGAATAAACTCATATAACATGGAAAAATGATGTTTTTAATTGTTGTAAATATGAATGAAATATTTCATAATGAATATGGATAATAAAAAATCATATATTTGAATTGGGGGTCATTATTATGTCAAAGGGCATCTTAAGTCCAAAAGAGTATATACAACAGGTTTTAGAAAGCGTAAAGAAGAGAAATCAGAATGAAACTGAGTTCATACAAGCAGTTGAAGAAGTACTTCCAACACTTGTACCAGTACTAGAAAAACACCCAGAATACATAGCAGAGAACCTTCTTGAGAAGTTCTGTGAACCAGAAAGACAAATTATGTTTAGGGTTCCATGGATGGATGATCAGGGAAATTGGAATGTAAACCGTGGATTTAGAGTTCAATTTAATGGAGCAATTGGACCATTCAAGGGAGGACTAAGATTCCAACCTTCAGTTTACATTGGAATTATTAAATTCTTAGGGTTTGAGCAGATATTAAAGAACTCACTAACTGGACTTCCAATAGGTGGAGGTAAAGGTGGTGCTGACTTCGATCCAAAGGGAAAATCAGATGAAGAAATTTACAGATTCTGTGTAAGCTTTATGACTGAACTTTATAGATACATAGGACCAGATGTTGACGTTCCAGCAGGAGATATGGGAGTTGGAGCTAGAGAAGTTGGTTACCTTTATGGACAATATAGAAGAATCAGAGGCGCATTTGAAAATGGCGTTCTTACTGGAAAAGGATTGTCATTTGGTGGAAGTATATTGAGACCAGAAGCTACTGGCTTTGGAGTAACTTACTTTGCAGAAGAAGTACTAAAGCATGATGGATTAAACTTTAAAGGAAAGACAGTTGCTACTTCTGGATTTGGTCAAGTTGCATGGGGTATTTGTAAAAAAGTTGATCAATTAGGTGGAAAAGTTGTTACACTTTCCGGACCAGATGGATACATTTATGATCCAGATGGAGTAGTAGGTGAAAAAGTTGACTTCATGCTAGAAATGTTAAATATTGATAGAGGCAGAGTAGAGAATTACGCTAAGAAATATGGAGTTAAGTTCTTCCCAGGAGAGAAACCATGGAATGTTAAGGCTGATATGATAATACCAGCTGCAATGCAAAACGATGTTCAACTAGAACATGCTAAGCAAATTGTTGCTAATGGTGTTAAGTATTATGTTGAGGCTGCAAACATGCCAACAACTAATGAAGCAATAGAGTACTTAATGAGTCATGGCGTTACAGTTGGACCAGGTAAAGCTGCTAATGCTGGAGGAGTTGCTACATCAGAATTTGAAATGTCACAGAATAGCCAGAGACTGGCATGGACTGCTGAGGAAGTTGATCAGAAGCTTCATCAGACAATGACTAATATATACAACAATTCAAAGGCAGCAGCTGAAAATTATGGCTTTGGATATAATCTTGTTGCAGGTGCAAACATTGCAGGATTTGTAAAGGTTGCAGAAGCTATGCATGCACAAGGAAAGTACTAAGATTCGATTTTAAAATATAATTATAAAATAAAGTGAGAATATTCTATATGGATATTCTCACTTTTATTCATTTTTTGATGAATTTATGGTATTGTAGTTAATGAATATATAAATAATTAAAGCTTTATTAGGTTATATATATTAATGAAAATATTTAGAATAATTGACTTTTTAAAATTTAAAACCATTATGTAAAATGCATTGTACATAAGTTAAGTGGAGGTATATTATGTCAAAAATTTATTTAATAAGACATGGAGAGACTGAATG
>JARDZI010000107.1 GCA_029240935.1 Clostridiales bacterium | reverse complement strand
AAGAAACTTCATCAGTTCACTAGGCTGTTCCTTTACAAACTCAGGTTTATCTTTGAATACCATACCGTATGGCGCTTCAAGTGTGTAGGGTTCCCACTGAGGCATGTCCTCTCCAGTAGAGTCCTTCCCATTTGGATCTCCGGAACAAATGAAGTTAACCCAGTAGTTGCACATCTGGCGGGCCAAATCATAATGTTTGCCTACAAAAGGCCTCCAGCATTTTGCAAGTGTCTCGAAAAAGAACCAGAGGTCTACGGAGTGGAAGGTTCCAGGGTTGTCCCAGCCAGGTATTTCCGCATCAAAATTGTAGTAGTACAGTGGTGCATTTGCTCTGGTATCACCATTTGCCTGACCTAAAACACGGATAGCATATTCGATGCCGCACACAGAAGCTTGTTTTAGCACTTCTTCAGGGTTGCTCCAATTATCTTTAAAAAGTTCAAAATACTCATTCGCATCTTCTCCAAACATTTCAACAGCCATATCCTTAAATTCGTCAGGTGTACTTACATTGGGAACACTGAAAAATTCAGAGGAGGTGTGTCCTAAAAGCACTGGTACCATAAGACGTTTATTTTCAAGGAAAAGTTCAAATGGATTGCCTACGTTGAACACATTATCAATAACGGTACCCCAGAATCCGAATTCTCTAAATTCAACGGCTTTATCGCGAATATATTCAGCATCGAGCCTTCGGGCTTCAGCAAGTGAGGATACCCCAAGGAATTCAAAGAACTTTACTCCATCCTGTTCTGCCTCAGCAAGAGTTTTCCTTCCCATAGGCATACGGTTATTAGGATAAAGCTTTGCAAAAACACCGCTCTGAATAATAGCCTTCTGGCATAAACCCTCATTTTTAGGAGAAGTAAGCTGGGTTAGTACGCTTCCGCCACCTGCAGACTGCCCTCCTATAGTAATATTGTCAGCATCACCTCCAAAAGCTTTTATATTACGTTTCACCCATTGTGTAGCAAACTGCTGGTCAAGATTACCGAAGTTTGCAGGAGCTTCTGGTGCTTCTGCAGTTATTTCAGGATGGCACATAAAACCAAAAGCGTTTAGGCGGTAGTTAACTGTTACCACAACAATTCCTCTGCGTGCTATTCGTTCTCCGTCAAACTCCATCTCAGCAGTATGACCTACCTGCAGCCCTCCACCAAAGTACCACACATACACAGGAAGTTTTTCCTCAGCACTGTTTGCAGGTGTCCATACGTTTAGGTAGAGACAATCCTCACTCATAGCGATATCCGGCTCCACTGCCCATTCTCTTGTATATATGTTGTTTATATCTATCTCTTGCCTTACCTGCATGGATACAGGTGCGAATTCAAAGGCTTTTAGAACACCCTCCCAATCCTTTGCAGGCTGAGGTGCGCGCCAGCGGTTTTCACCTACAGGCGGTGCAGCAAAGGGAATACCTTTGAAGCTGGTTATGCGAGGATCCGCTGCAGGCAGTCCCTGAACCATGCCATTTTCAACTTTTACTTTCCTAATCATAAATATTAACCCCTTTCATTCTAATAATTTCTTATACCATCTTGACCCTTTAGGATGAGGGCAGTCCTTATCTTTTAAAAGTCCTCTAACCTGAACAATGCATCCACACTGCAGGCAGGTGGTGTCGTACTGCAGATATTCACAATTAGTGCACTCACTAAGTCTTTCTTCGTAAGCTTTTTCAGAAACAACTGAAAACTCATTACTGTTTACTATTTCATCAACCATTTTTCTTATGTCTTCCGAGGGCATATGCACATTAGCTGAGCAGCCTTTGCATCTTTGGTTATCTTGCATGATTATTTAACTTCCAAGGTAACTACAGACATTGCTGGAAGCGTGGCTTTCAGTTTGCTGCCAGTAATTGCAGCACCATTAAAGTCTTTTATAGTTACTCTTTCAGGATCTTCAAAGGTATTAAGTGCATTTATCCTATCTGAAGTTAAAACTGTTCCTGTTACATCAGCCATATCGGTTCCCCTAAGCTCGCATTCAACCTCTGCTGTCTCCTTTGGGCTCAAGTTGCAGAAGGAAATATGTATCTTTCCTTCAGAATCCACAGAAGCTGTTGCTGTTACCTGCGGCAGGCTTTCATTTTCAATGGAATACTCAGGAGATTTAATATCTAATTCCAAAAGCTCCGCATCCTGATGAACCTTGTACATATTAAAGGCATGATAAGTAGGAGTCAGTATCATTTTGGAGCCTTCTGTAAGTATTACTGCCTGAAGCACGTTAATTGTTTGGGCTATGTTAGCCATCTTCACTCTGTCGCAGTATTTATGGAATATATTAAAATGAATTCCTGCTACTAAAGCATCTCTTAAAGTATTTTGCTGATATAAAAATCCCGGATTAGTTCCTGGCTCAACATCAAACCATGTACCCCATTCATCAATTATCAAAGCTACTCTTTTCTCTGGGTCATACTCATCCATAATATTTGTGTGCTTTTCGATTAACTCATCCATCCACACTGCTCTCTTTAGAGTCATAAACCATTCAGTTTCATCAAACTCTGTAGCAGAACCCATTCTTTCATAGTTCTTTGTATAGTAATGAAGGGCTAACCCATCCATGAATTTGCCTGCTTCTCTCATCATTACCTCTGTCCAATGATAATCATCTCTACGTGGACCACAGGCTATTTTAAAGATTTTATTATCGCCAAAATTTCTAACATAGGCAGCATATCTACGGTATAGATCTGCGTAGTACTCTACTCTCATGTTTCCGCCGCAGCCCCAGTTCTCATTACCCACACCGAAATATGTTAACTTCCAAGGCTCTTTTCTTCCATTTGCTGCTCTAAGGTTTGCCATTGGAGACTCACCGTCAAAGGTCATATACTCTACCCATTCTCTCATTTCCTGCACTGTGCCGCTGCCTACATTGCCGCATATGTAGGGCTCTGTTTCAAGCAATTCACAGAGTTCAAAAAACTCATGAGTACCAAAATGATTATTCTCAACTACTCCGCCCCAGTGAACGTTTACCATCTTAGGCCTAGATTCAGCTGGACCGATTCCATCCTTCCAATGATATTCATCAGCGAAGCAGCCTCCTGGCCATCTTAAAATAGGCATTTTTAGTTCTTTTAAAGCATCAACAACATCCTTGCGTATTCCATTGATATTAGGAATCTCTGAGTCCTTCCCCACCCAGAAGCCCCCGTATATGCACCTGCCTAGGTGTTCAGCGAAATTCCCATAAATATTTCTGTTTATTTGTCCTCTTTTAATGTCAGCATTAATAATTACGTTTATCATAGTAAACCCCCTTTTTATATTCTATTCTATATTTATTCAGCACAAAGGGCTGGCAATATGTTAACTTAATGTGGACATATATTGCAGTACGTTTATGTTTTTTCTTAAATTAATGTCCATTTATAAAAATGCTAAGCTACTGAATAAACATGAACCTCCATTACTCAGTAGCTTTATAGCAGCAATATTTTATTCGAGTCCGTAAAACTCTTCCTTGTCATAGCCTAAATAACTTTCAGTTAATTCCTTGACAGGAGTAACTTCAAGCATGCATATATGGTTGCAGGGTATTGTAATTTCTATTTCATAGACTCCATCTTTCTCATATAATTTCTTATCTGTTTGCAATGGTTCTGCAGAAGCCTGTAAAATCGCCTTTTGTTCTTTGCTCAGGCTGCGTGGTTTGCCCATGTTGCTCCATGTCTGCATCGGATTAGCATGTGAGCTTCCTACTTCCTTCTTAATAAGCAGAGACTGTTTGCCTATTGAAGGCAAGGATAATACATAGTTTTCATCAGGAGATATGTTGTGGTCTCTCATGTCATGCCAGTTCCAGCCAATGATAACATACTTGTCATCATCTCTTGTAACAATCAGATTCTCATCACGATAAAGCAGTTCTCCGACCGCTTTTGAAAAAAACTCGAAGGTATAGAAAGTTGGTTTCTTTATGGAATTCAGAGCAACCAGCCCAAAGCCTCCATGGAAAACAGACATTGGAACATCCATCTCTTCAAATACATCACTGAAGGTCCAATAGGAATAGGAATCTGCATATTCTCCTGCTTCACTTAGAATACGTGCGATAAATGCCGCATTAAAGTCTGTATCATGCACTGGGCATCGGGGATTATAGGAACTATTAAACTCTGTGATATGCAGTGGCAAATTTGTAACATAGGGATATTCAGACATAATCTGTCGCGTTTGTTTAAGCTCGTTAATCATCTTCGTAGGTTTACTCATAGTATGGTGGAAGTAGTGCCCTGTTTGAATCGCCTTATCTGCAGCAGTATAACAGTGGCGAGTCACAAAATCCAATGGCAGGTTATTCTTTGTACAATGTTCAAAAAAGGACCTCATCCAGTTTTCTGCATCCACTCCGCAAATAGCAGGCCCACCAACCTGGATGCTCAGGTCAGCTTTCTTTACAGCAGTTGCGGAGTATTCATACAGCTTAAAATATTCCTGCATGTCGCCGGCCCAAAATGCAATATTAGGCTCATTCCATACCTCTATTGGCCAGGTAATTACCTCTTCACGTCCATATCTATCAATTAAGTGGTTTAGGGTTGTAGTTATAAGCTCACTCCATTTTTCATAAGAAGCTGGTGGTGTAACGTTACCTTTCCAATAAAATATGGTCTGTTCTCCTGACTTTAACTTTTCAGGCATAAATCCTAGTTCTAAAAATGGACGAATGCCCCTTTCCAGGTAATCATCAATAATGCGGTCTAGATAAGTAAAGTTATAAAAGGGTGTAGTTTTTCCATCCATAGTATATTCTCTGTAAATACCTACATCATCGCAAAATAATCCATGTCCACGGATATAACTAAAATGTATGCTGTCCTGCACAATTTTTAAATGCTCCATATATTCCTTTTGCAGGGCCAATCCCATTCTACCTGTACCAACACAAAAGGTAGCATTATTTTTAAAAGGCCTTCCATTATTGGGCACTTTTATTTCTTTTGGCATTTCCTCTTCTCCTTTATTCACATGTTTAAACTGTGATAAAGCCTCCACAGATGCGGAGGCTCTACAATTATTTATACATTTACACTGAAAGTACTTACTTCTTTAGCTGATCGTATCTTGCCTGCATAATCTTAACTACTTCCTCATAGCCGATCTTTTTAAGCTGAGCTATATAGTTGTTCCAATCCTTATCAAGATCAAGCTTTCCTGTTACAAACTTATCTCTGCTTTCTGAAATATAAGTCTTAAGCGTTGTATTGATCTCGTTAAGACGCTTGCTGTCATTAGGATTGTACAGCATAGGAGGTACATAAGTTTCTACAGGTGGTGTATAAGGCTTATAGGATTTTTCTGTTGCCTCAAACAAATATCTTTGAAGCTCATATGGGTCATCTGAACGCTCACCCTTATCAGCAAAGTCTTCAATAGTTGGATTCCAGTTTTCCCAGTGTGAGCTCTGAGGAGTACCCCATTTTAATATAGGTCTGTACAATGCTGGTTTTCCTTCTAAATCAAGCTTTCCAGCGTCTGCTTTTACCCAGTCAGTATTAGGCTCGCCAAGACGTGAACGCATTGCAACGTCGTAGTTATACATATAATCTGCCCATTTGAATACAGCCTCTGGAACCTTGCAATCTTTAGTCATAACAAAAGTGTTAGGATACATAATGTAACTGAATGGGTTATAACCTGCCAGTTGTACTCCCGCTGGTCCTTTTAACGGTGGCACAGCAGTATATTCTTTGTAGCGGTTGCCAGCCATGTTGGCAAAGGAGTTCGGGCCGCCGCTAGGTACTGCTCCAATAATAGCAGCGCTTTCATTTTCAAATTGTTGTTTAAGTTGGTTAATGTCTTGAGTAAAGCTTACAGGATCATATAATCCTTCGGTAACCAATTCCTTCATATAACGCAAACCATTGCGATATTCTTCTTTATCATATACTGGTGTTATCTTTCCATTCACAACATTGTATGGGTTATCACGATTGGTATACTCGATAAATGAATTCATAATAAATAAGTCAAACCATGTATTCCATCCGTTTGTTGAACCCATCATAGGAATTTCATCCTTCTTGCCGTTCTTGTTTGGATCCTGGTTTTTAAATGCAGTCAGAACATCTTTAAATTCCTGGGTAGTTGTAGGCATCTTCAGCCCCAGATTGTCCAGCCACTTTTGATTTATCCACATTCTGCGAGAATAGGAATTTGGTATTGATTTTGTAACGTTTTGCAAGCTATATATGTTTCCATCTGGTGCAGTAAGAGCTTCTTTTAGTCCTGGAGTATCCTTCATAACCTTTACAAAGTATTCTGATTGTGTTTCGATATATTTGTTAAGGGGAAGAAAAGCACCCTGGCTTGCATACTCCACTAAAGTCTCATTGGGAACTCCGCCTAAGATTACGTCAGGCAGCTTTCCTCCGCTTGCTAAAAGAACGTTGAGCTTCTGAGTCCTGTCTTGAGAAGGTACAAGCATCCAATTTACATGTATATTGGTTTCCTTTTCTAAGAATTGAGTAAACTTGTTCATTTCGTAGTCTGTAACAGTTGGTGTTTGCGCCATAAATACTGTTATTTCAGTTTTTTCTTTTGTGATTGGCAGCACACCTTTTGCTGAAACTTGTGCTGTAGCAGTTGTTCCATTTGTTCCAGTTGCTGTTGTGGCTGCTTCTTTTTTAGCACAGCCTGCTAAGGATCCCATGACTAATGAGATTGTCAGCACAGATAAAACTAACTTTTTCATCCTATTACCCCCTTAATATTTTATATGTAAATATGTCTCCATACTTCGGAGCTGTTTTAGCCTTTGATTGCCCCAGTTAAAGCACCCTTCACAAAATGTTTGGATACGAAAGGATATATAAACATAAATGGCAAACTGGATACTACAATTAATGAGAACTTAAGCAAATCTGCCATTCCCTGACGTGATGTTGCAAGTACTGGATCCACAATTGCCGAGCTGTCAATTGAATTCAGCACTAAGATTTCACGCAGGATAATCTGCAGCGGGAAAAGAACCTTGTTATTTAAGTAAATAAAAGCATCAAAGTAAGCATTCCAATGACCTACTGAATAATATAGAGCCAACACTGCTATAATGGGCTTAGACAGTGGTAATACCATTTTTAATAAAAACCGCATATGATCACAACCATCAATTTGGGCAGCTTCTACAAGCTCCTCTGGTATGTTTGACTCAAAGAATGTACGCGCTATTATCATATTGAATATTGAGATAGCATTTGGAATAATCATAACCAATCTTGTATTAAGAAGCCCCAGGTTGCTATTAAGCATATAATTTGGAATCAAGCCACCACTAAAAATCATAGTAAATGTAAATAAAAACATTATAATCCCTTTTCCTGGCATTCTTCTGCGAGAAAGTGGATATGCAGCAAGGATTGTCATTGTGAGATTAATTAGTGTACCAGTAATAGTGTAAAAAATTGTATTTGAAAAACCATTAACTATATCCCTGTATTCAAATACTGCTTTGAAGCCACGCAGAGAGAATTCTACGGGAAAAAGCACAACCCTACCGCTAGCAACAGCTATTGGTGAGCTTAAGGAGGAACTTATTATGTAAATAACTGGGTACAAAACTAAAAGTAATGCTCCAAGAAGGATCATATCATTGAAAAACAAGAAAAATCGATCAAAACTAGATAATTTAATAGATTTCCTAGACTTAAACATCCATATTCCCTCCCTTACCAAAGACTAGTTTCCATGGTCTTTTTTGCTATTATGTTAACTATCATTATCAAAATAAGATTAATTACTGAGTTGAAAAGCCCTATTGCAGCTGCATAGGAGAAGTCCGCTCCGGCAGATGCCAAGCCCATTTTATAAGTAAACGTAGAAATAATTTCTGATGCATCCAGATTTAAGCTGTTTTGCAATAAGAAAGCTTTTTCAAAGCCAACATTCATTATATTACCAGCATTCATTATTAATAAAATTGTAATTGTCGGAAGAATTCCCGGCAGATCTATATGAAGCATCCTCTGGAATCGGTTTGCACCATCTATTACAGCAGCTTCATGCAGTTCAGCATCAATGCCTGCTAATGCTGCCAGATATATGATTGCTCCCCAGCCGCAGCTTTGCCATACACCTGACCAAACATATATGGAACTGAAATTGCTTGCTTCAGCAAGGAAATCCGTTGGAGTCCCTCCCATAAATTTTATTAGATGATTTATAATGCCTACTTTTGGAGAAAGAAACTGAATAATAATACCTACCATTACAACTGTAGAAATAAAATGCGGCATATAGGTAATCATTTGTACAGCTTTTTTAAACTTAAGACGTAAAGTATTGTTAAAAGCAAGAGCCAAGATTATTGGAAAAGGAAAACCTGCAACTAACTGATAAAAACTAATTACTATGGTATTTTTAATAACTGTAGAAAACATATAGTCATTAAAGAACTTTTTAAAGTAATAAAGACCTATCCAGTCACTTCCTAAAATCCCTTTAACAGCTTGAAATTTACGGAATGCAATCTGTACACCAAACATTGGTATATAGCGAAAAATCAGCAACCAAATAAATGGAATCAAGATTAAAATGTAAAGCTGATAATTAATTTTCATATCTCTTAGAACTGAACTTCGTTTTTTATTTACCTTAGGACGATTTGTCAAGCCTTTCTGAATCATCAGTACAACCACCTCCTGCAATATTTAAGTGCGCTCTTGAAAACCTTTAACTTCACTGATATTAAAAATTATATAACATATTCAATATTCAAACTATTTCGTAATTTGCTTTATATTTGCACTTTTTTGCACTACCCTTTTTCTATAATCAGATGGGTTAATGCCATTATATTTTTTAAAAGTTCGGTTAAAATAGCTGATTGTACCAAAATTCATTGATTCTGCTATTTCAGCAATACTCAAGTTAGTTTCATACAAAAGTTCTTCCGCTCGGCGTATACGCAGCAAATTTTGATACTCAATAAAGCTATGGCCTAACACCTGCTTGAAGGTACGGCAAAAATTAAAGTAGCTCATACAGACCATTTTAGAGGCTTCTTCCATAGTAATTTTTTGCTCTGGTTGACTTATCATAAGCTTTAATATTGACTGAATGCGAGAAAGCTCCCTGATATCACCAAAATTATGTGTTCCTTTAGAGAATTCAATTAGTTCTTCATATATCATTTCGGAGAATAATGAATACACCAGCCCTTTCAACCTCCATGTTTCAATAATACTTTCGCTGCAACTATCTTGTTCGTTATTAGAAAAGAAACCTCCCTTAGGTTGCGACTCGCAAATATGCTGCAATTCTAATAAAATATGTCTCATAATTAGGTATTCATCTATGCAGCAAGCAATTTCTTTCTGAAGTTTTTTCCCTCGTAATACCATCTTTTTCTCTGTTAAATCAATTTGTCCATCTTCCAGCAGTAAATTGGTATCCAGTTGTAGAACCATAAGTGAAAATGGCTCACCATCAACATCTGAAATAGCATGAGGTATTAGCATTGGCACAAAAATTAAATCACCTTTCTTGCACACTCTAGCCTTCCCATCAATATAAATAACTGCTTTGTTGTGTAAGATGTAGATAATTTCAAGATGCATATGACAATGATTAGGAAATGATTTAGACTTTGAATATATAAAACAACTTAATCTTTTTTTGTTTGAATTTTCCCCAGCCTGTAATTTCTCCTGATATAACATAAAAACACCACCTTCCCTATTTTAAGACAAAGGACTGAATCCTGTTCAAAACAGGATTCAGTCCTAGTCACTTCCCCAGTAGCCTATTAAATTTCTGCAACTTTAATTTTTTGAGGTCCTCTTCCGATTCCCTCAAATGGCCCTACTATCATCTTTCCTGCTGAACGAAGGTTTCCAAAGAAGTCATTTTCGATACATAGAGTTGTTCCGTCCGGTCTTTCAAAAGGAAGCTCCGGTTCAAAGGCAATTCCTAAGAAATCTGTAGTAACTGTCACAGTTTCAATTTTTTCAACAACATCGCCAAAATCAAAGGTTATATAAACGCCTCCACCCTCTGTTACTACCTTCACCTCAGGTTTCATATCCGAACATACTACAGAATTAATTTCTTTTCTGTAAGGCTTTGCATCGTTAAAGTAAAGATTTGAGCCACAATACATAGGCAGGCGTGCAGCTGCAAATTCATCTACGCTATGCAAATCCTTGTACCAGTTTTCATCATAAGATGGGCATTCGTTATAAAGGGCAAGTCCCTTGATAATACTGCCGTCTTCTTCAAACTTCACTCCATTAAAGGTCCAAAAGGCTGGGTCAATAGTTTTTTCTTTTTTCTCATTATCAGGCTGAGTGCCTATAAAAATATTATTATAATATCTGTCATCGCCGCCGAGAATTATCATAAGGCCATGTACATCAGTTTCATGTGCATAGTGGTAAGGGGTAAAACGGTTAGTGACTCTTGCCAAAGTAATAAAGCCGCCAAACAGGTTATTAACATAGGCTCCTCCCTGAGACATATCCCTTACAGACTTCATGGAAAGCATAATGTTGTTGTCAACTACATATGGTCCATGACTTACTTCTACAAATAAATCCTC
>JARDZI010000106.1 GCA_029240935.1 Clostridiales bacterium | reverse complement strand
TAATAATAAATAAGTTGTAGGAGACAACTCTCCTGCATATAAGGATGTGATTTGATTGATTAAAATTCCAGAAAAACTAAATCTAGCAAACCTTCCTACTAAAATTGAAAAGCTTGAAAGACTTACTAAATATTTAGGTGGCCCTAATATTTATATAAAAAGGGATGACCAAACAGGGGTTGAGTTGTCTGGAAATAAGGTCAGAAAGCTTGAATTTGCTGTAAAAGAGGCTCAAACCCAGGGCTGTAATCTACTTATTACATGTGGTGGAATTCAGTCTAATCATGCAAGGGCAACAGCTGCAGTTGCTGCGAATTTAGGCATGAAATCATGTCTTGTCCTTAGAGGTGATAAGAATACTGCTCCCGATGGGAACCATTTTCTAAATTTACTACTTGGTGCAGATGTTAGATTCATAAGTCCAGAGGATTATAAAAATAAAAGAATGGAAATAATGGAGAACATAAAAAAAGAATTTGAAGATAAAGGCCTTAAACCATATATTATTCCTGAAGGTGCATCTAATGGAATAGGTACCTTTGGTTATTATGTTGCAATGGAAGAAATAATTGAGCAGCAGAAGAAAATGGGTATACATTTTGATGGAATAGTTCTAGCTGTAGGCTCTGGTGGTACCTATGCTGGACTTCAGCTTGCTAATAAAGCCTTTAAAAACAAGGGAAAAATCTATGGAATAAATGTGTGTGATAATGAGGAGTATTTTGTTAATAAAATATATGAAATTATTAATGAAAGTAAAAAGTATTACACTGAAGATATATCCATAAGTAGGTCTGATATTAGTATTATAGATGGATATGTTGGTGCTGGTTATGCTAAGAGCCAGCCTGAGGAATTAGAACTTATTAGCTTTATTGCAAAGCTTGAAGGATTAATACTTGATCCGGTTTATTCTGGAAAGGCAATGTATGGTTTAATTCAAGAAATAAAAAAAGGAAGATTTAATGGATATAAAAATATTCTATTTATCCATACTGGAGGAATATTCGGTTTATTTCCCCAAAAGGAACTTTTTAAATTTTAATGTTATGTTAGCTTTATATTGTATTTATAAGTATAATGTTCATGTAGCATAGTTATTATTAATGGGCTAAAAGATATTTAAGGGGTGATCTACAAATGAAGATAGATAGTATAGACGTTGCTAAGGCTTCAATTGAAATGGCTATATCCTCCAGGGAGGAAGAAAAGGATTTAGGACAAAGGTTTAAAGAAAAAGGAATACTAACTGTTGCGGTGGATGTAGGAGGAAATATTAATCTTTCTATTTCAAAGATAATAGAGAGAGCTCTTGTGGCTTCACAAAGAAGTGGAATTATTACTGATTGCCATGTTCATGATGGTGCTGTAATAGGAGCTGCAAGGGAAGCATTAAGCCAGGTTTCTTCAAAGGCCAATGGCTTAAATGTAGGCGGAAAGATTGGTATAGCAAGGAGCGGAGAGCATTTAAGTGTAGCAATATTTATGAGTATTGGAGTACTGCATTTAAATGATTTGGTTATTGGAATAGGTCATCGAGCGATACCAGAAATTTAATTTAGATTAAGTATTGTAATTATAAAAAAATTATGATAATATAAACAATAATAAAAAGTAGGATATGGGTTTTACATCCCATGGTTAGTAGATAAGAATTTGTAGGATTAAGCACTTTGAGTACTAAAGTAGAAAGTAATAGTAGCATGGTAGTATTGTAGGAGATATTTATTAAATCATAGAGTATTAACTCTATTGGATTTTTTTGTTATACCAACTCTCCTTTGGGAGAGTTTTTTTATTACCTAAAATAGGTATTATTAAATTGTAGTTATGTTTTATACAATGAAGAATATGACAATAACAAATTATTCAGTAGTGATAAATAAAATAAAATATAATTTTGGAGGATGGTAGTATGGTAGAAAAAAAATTTTCAATTCTTTTGGTAGTAATTTTAGCACTTTCAATTCTTTCTGGATGTTCAAAGCCACAAGCAAGTACATCAAATGCATCTGAAGTAAAAAACAAAATTGTGAAGATTGGTATTACTCAAATTCTTGAGCATGGAGCACTGGATTCTGCAAGAGAAGGCTTTATAGATGCACTAAAATCTAAAGGCTTTGAAGAAGGCAAAAACATTGAAATAGATTACCAAAATGCACAGGGTGATATGCCAACAGCACAAACAATTGCACAAAACTTTGTATCAGCAAAGGTAGATATGATTTTTGCAGTAGCAACACCTTCTGCACAAGCAGCTTACAATGCTACAAAGGACATACCAATACTTATTACTGCAGTAACAGATCCAGTAGAGGCAGGAATTGCTAAATCCATGGAAAAGTCAGAAACAAACGTAACAGGAACTTCTGATGACTTACCTATAGAAAAGCAATTTGAACTACTTAAAAAACTATTACCTGAGAGTAAAAAGGTAGGTATATTATACAATACCAGTGAAAAAAATTCAGAGATTCAAGTTGAGAATGCTAAGCAAGCAGCCCCAAGCCTTGGACTTGAAATCCTGACAGCAGGAATTACTAACACAAATGAAATATCCCAGTCACTGGATTCTTTATTATCTAAAGTAGATGTTATATATGTGCCCACAGACAACCTGGTAGTTGCAGCTATACCACTAATTACTAGTCAAGCTTACAGAAAAAATATACCAGTAATTGGATCTGAAAGAGGCCAGGTTGATGGTGGTGCCCTTGCTACTAATGGTATTGATTACTATAAGCTTGGTTTCCAAACTGGACTAATGGCTGTGGATGTAATTAATGGAAAGAGTCCAAAGGATATTGCAATAAAAACGCTTCAGGAAATGGAGATAGTAGTTAATACAGATGCAGCAAAGAAGCTTAATATAACTATTCCTGAAGATATAAGCACTAATGCAAAACTTATAACTGGAGGTGTTAACTAGATGGAAATAGTCATGGGTGTATTAGACCAGGGATTGATATTTGCAATTGTTGCAATAGGAGTTTATATAACCTATAAAATATTGGATTTTCCAGATATGTCTGTAGACGGAACTTTTCCTCTAGGTGCAGCTGTTGCTGGAGTGTGCTTAACAAAGGGAATAAACCCCTTTGTGGCCTCTGCTGCAGCATTTGCTGCAGGCTGCATTGGTGGAGCAATAACAGGTATTCTTCATGTTAAGCTTAGGATTAACAATTTACTTTCTGGTATTTTAGTAATGTTTGCTCTCTACTCAATAAATTTAAGAATAATGGGTAAGTCCAATATACCATTATTTGCTGAGGTTACTGTTTTCAGTTCATCTATTGCTCCAATTGTAATTATTGCTATTTTTGCATTCATTGTAAAACTACTTCTAGATCTTTTCCTTAAAACAAAGCTTGGTTTTGCATTGATTGCTACTGGAAACAATGAACAGCTTGTCACTATGTTAGGATTAAATAAGGATAATATAAAACTTCTGGGACTTGTTCTCGCAAATGGAATAGTTGCATTAGCAGGTTCACTTATGGCACAGTACCAAGGCTTTTCAGACGTGGGAATGGGTGCTGGTACTATAGTTACTGGACTTGCTGCAATTACAATGGGGATCAATATCTTTAAAAGGTTAAGAGTTGTGAAATCAACTACAATGGTAGTTTTAGGCTCAATATTATATAAAGGAGCAATAGCTATTGCACTTAAATTAGGGCTTGAGGCTACAGATTTAAAGCTTATAACAGCACTTATTGTAATCATTGCTCTATCCTTTAACAAGAAAAATTTTAATTTTAAGGTTAGAAAAAGGAAAAGCTCAGGAGGTGACATACATGCTAGAAATAAAGAATCTATGCAAAGTGTTTAATGCAAATACAGTCAATGAAAATGTACTTTTTCAGAACTTAAATTTAAATATTGAAAAAGGGGATTTTGTAACTCTTATTGGAAGTAATGGTGCTGGAAAATCAACTCTATTAAATATTATTGCAGGCTCTATTGAGGAGGATAGTGGTTCTATTAACTTAGATGAGTGTAGGCTTTGTGGAATACCAGAATATAAAAGAGCTGAAAGTATTGGAAGGGTATTTCAAGATCCATCAAAGGGAACTGCACCTGATATGACTATACTTGAAAATCTTTCTATGTCATACAATAAAGGAAAAACCTTTGGATTAGGCTTTGGAATATCTAAAAAAAATACAGCACTATTTAAGGAATTACTTTCCAAATTAAATTTAGGACTTGAGGATAAGCTGAATACTAAGGTTGGTTTGCTTTCTGGAGGGCAAAGACAGGCCTTATCCCTTATTTCTGCAGTAATGTCAAAGCCAGAGTTATTGTTACTTGATGAGCATACTGCAGCATTAGATCCAAAAACCTCTGAGACAATAATAGAAATTACAAACAGCATAGTAAGTCAAAACAAAACCACAACTCTAATGGTAACACACAACCTAAACCACGCAGTAAGCTTAGGAAACAGGCTGATTATGATGCATAGAGGAGATGTAGTTTTAGATATATCTGGAGATGAAAAGAAAGCTTTAACAACAGATACATTACTAAAATGCTTTGATAATGTTCAGGATAAGGAAATAATTAGTGATAGAATGTTGTTTTCATAAAAAATTGTTGACATAAAGAATAAATGTGGTAAAATTGCAATAATAACAATTTAATGGTTTAAAGTGTGAAACTATTTATTGAGTGAACTTGGAGGACATAAATATGAAAAACATAATTAGAAAAGCTATAAATAGAATATTTAATTTTGTCTTTAGCTGGGGCTTTAGTTTTTTTAGCGCTGGTTATTTCTTTTATAAAAAATTAAAAATTTCTGTTTCTGATGAGTTTAATAAATTAGGATATGTCATGTAGAAATCTTCTGCATGTATTATAAAAATACTTTTAGTTTATTAGTAGGACTCATTTGAGTCTTATTTTTTTTATTCAAGTTTAAGGATTCTATAATAAAAATTAGGAGGAATTTTAATGGTAGTAATTATGAGAGCAGACACACCAGCTTCAGAAATATCAAGGTTAATAAAAAAGATAGAAGAGCTCAATTGCATGGTAAATGTAGTAAAAGGAGAAACCCAAAGTATACTTGGAATTGTTGGAGATACAACGAAAATTGATTCTAGTATAATTGAGGCAAATGAATATGTTGACAGGATCACTAAGGTACAACAGCCATATAAATTGGCAAATAAGTTGTTCCACCCAAGCCAAACAATAATAAATGTAGATGGCAGAACAATAGGGGGAGATAAGCTTACCATTATTGCTGGGCCCTGCTCTGTTGAAAGTGAAGAACAAATTATAGAGATTGCAAAATCAGTAAAGATGAGTGGCGCTGGCTTCCTTAGGGGAGGTGCTTTTAAACCAAGAACATCACCCTATAGCTTTCAAGGCTTAAAGCTTGAAGGATTAGAACTTCTGAAGCTTGCTAAAAAGGAAACAGGACTTCCAATTGTAACAGAGATTATGTCAGCAGATATGATTGAAAAATTTATTGAGGACGTGGATGTAATACAGGTTGGAGCAAGAAATATGCAGAACTTTGAACTTCTAAAGGAATTGGGAAAAACAAATAAGCCAATCCTTCTAAAAAGAGGATTGTCAGCCACTGTTGAAGAACTATTAATGTCTGCAGAATATATAATGTCAGAGGGAAATGAAAATGTAATACTATGTGAAAGAGGTATTAGAACCTTTGAGACCTATACAAGAAACACTTTAGACTTAAGTATTATTCCAATTATTAAAAGACAGAGTCATTTACCAATTATTGTTGACCCCAGCCATGCTGCAGGAATATGGTGGATGGTAGAGCCATTAGCCAAGGCAGCAATTGCTGTAGGAGCAGATGGATTAATTATTGAAGTTCATAATGATCCCTCAAATGCAAAGTGTGATGGTCAGCAGTCCATTAAACCAGAAAAGTTTAAAATACTGATGGATGATATATCAAAGATTGCCAAGATAGAGGGCAAACATATATAATAGTTAGTCATTTAAAAAATTAAGTTATATGGGTATAATAGGAATGTGATATGTTTGTAGGAGAAGGGCATTTTTATAAATGAAATACACAAATGTGGGGTAATGTGCGTACTGACTGCTGCTCTCAATGTAGGGGCGAACAGTGTTCGCCCGTGGGGTACCATGTATAGAGAATACTCTTGTATCAAAGTGCGCACTTGCGGGCGAACACTGTTCGCCCCTACAACACATAGAACCATTGGTGCCACCCACATGAGATTATGAGATTTGAATTTTTGTTGAGCCCCATTCTTCCTAAATTATGATTTAAAGAGAGATGATAAAATAATGAAAACACTTAAATTAAACCTAAAGGATAACAGCTATAATATATATTTTGAAAAAAAAATTATATATAAAATCCCACAGTATTTCAAGGAAAATTATAGTGGCAAAAAAATAGCAATTATAACTGATCATAACATAGAAAAATTATATAGATTAGAATTAAACAGGTCACTTAATGCGCTAGGACTTGAATCCAAAATTATATCAGTTAAACCTGGGGAAGAGAGCAAGTCCTTAGAAACATTACAAGAAATTTATTATGAGCTATCCAAATTTAAATTTGGAAGACGTGATTTAATAATTACACTAGGTGGAGGAGTTGTAGGTGATTTAGGCGGTTTTGCAGCCTCAACCTATTTGAGAGGAGTGGACTACATACAGGTTCCAACATCTCTTTTAGCTCAGGTTGACAGCAGTATTGGTGGAAAAGTAGCTATAGACTTGCCCTGGGGTAAAAACCTGGTAGGAAGCTTTTATCATCCTAAAGCAGTTTTTATAGATAGTGATTTTCTTAAAACTCTTGATAGAAGATTTCTCCATGATGGATTAGCAGAGGTTATAAAATATGGGTTCATTAGGGATGAAAGTATTGTTCATGAGCTTATGAAATTTAATAATGATGAGGAACTTCTAACTAATATCGAGGACATCATATATAAGTGCTGCAGCATAAAAAAGAGAGTAGTTGAGAAGGATGAAAAGGATTTTGGAGAAAGAATGTTATTAAATTTTGGACATACCCTTGGTCACGCTGTAGAAAGGTATTTTGATTATAAAAAATATTCCCACGGTGAAGCAGTAGCAATTGGAATGGTTCAAATTACAAGAAAAAGCGAAATACTTTCTTTAACTCAAAAGGGCACATCAAAATTGTTAGAGGAAGTGTTAAATAAATACTCTCTTCCAATAGAAACACCAAATATGGATAGAAAAAGTGTACTAGATGCTGTAGTATTGGATAAGAAAAGTAATAGGGAAAATATAAATTTAATTATTATAAAGAAGATAGGTGAAGGAATTATAAAAGAAGTATCTATTAGTGATATAGGTGATTATATTTAATAATGAAAAGGGTGATATCTATGAATAGTGTTGTTATTTCACCTGGTAAGCTATCTGGAAAGGTCACAATTCCATCCTCAAAAAGTATTTCCCATAGAGCAGTGATTTGTGCTGGGCTTTCAGATGGTATTAGTAATATAGAAAATGTGGTTTTCTCCCAGGATATTATAGCAACTTCCAAGGCAATGGAAGGTTTGGGTGTAAATTTAATAAAGGATAATAGTGCTATTAATATTAAAGGTACTGGCCAGCTTAAGGTTAAGAATCCTATTATTAATTGCTATGAGTCAGGTTCAACATTACGATTCCTAATTCCTATTGCTGCAGCTATTGGAGAAAAAATAAAATTTATTGGAAAGGGAAGGCTTATAGATAGGCCACTCCAGCCCTATTATGACATGTTTGATGAACAACAATTATATTATGAAAATGATGATGGAAAACTTCCTTTAACTATTGATGGAAAATTAAAGCCAGGAGAATATAGGATTAAGGGTAATATAAGCTCACAGTTTATTAGTGGTTTGTTATTTGCACTTCCTCTTTTAGAGGGAGATTCAAAAATAATTTTAACAACTCCATTAGAATCAAAACCCTACGTAGCTTTAACAATTGAGATGTTAAAAAAGTTTTCTGTTTGTATAGAAAATAATGCTTATAAGGAAATATTAATTAAGGGTAATCAAAAATACAAGCCTACAGATTATAGGGTTGAAGGGGACTATTCTCAGGCTGCCTTTTGGCTTGTGGCAGGGACATTAGGAGCAGATGTAGCATGTGAAGGCTTAAATATGAAATCACTTCAGGGTGATAGGGTTATAATTGAAATAATGAAAAGCATGGGAGCAAAATTCATAGGTGAAGATGATAAAATAAAGGCATTACCTTCCACTACCTGGGGAAGTATTATTGATGCCTCCCAGTGCCCGGACCTTGTGCCAATTCTGGCAGTACTGGCAGCCCTGAGCAAAGGTACTACAGAAATCATAAATGCTGGAAGACTTAGAATAAAGGAATCTGATAGATTAAGTGCAATAACCTCTGAGTTAAGTAAAATTGGTGCAGATATAGAAGAAAGGCCAGAAGGTCTTATAATAAGGGGCCGAGAAGCTTTAAAAGGAGGTACTGTAAGCAGTTGGAATGATCATAGAATAGCAATGGTACTTGCAATTGCCTCTATTAAATGTAGAGAACCTATAATTATACAAGAACCAGATTGTGTAAAAAAGTCTTATCCTGATTTTTGGAAGGATTTTAAAGGACTAGGAGGAAAAATAGATGAGTGGAATTTGGGGCAATAAAATAAAGCTCTCAATATTTGGAGAGTCCCATGGGAAGGCAATAGGAATTACAATAGATGGAATTGAACCTGGTGTATTACTTGACATGGAATATATAAATAGAGAAATGGATAGAAGGGCTACTGGAAAAAATGAGCTCTCAACTTCTAGGAATGAAAAGGACTGCTTTGAAATATTAAGCGGCTATTATAATGGAAGAACCACAGGTACACCTCTATGTGCAGTAATACATAACAGTGATCAGCATTCAAAGGACTATGAAAAGACTAAGAACCTAGTCAGACCATCCCATGGAGATTACACAGGATATATAAAATATAATGGCTTTAATGATTACAGAGGTGGGGGACATTTTTCCGGAAGAATAACAGCACCTCTTGTATTTGCAGGAGCTATTTGTAAGCAAATTCTTGAAAGTAGAGGCATAATAATAGGAAGTCATATTAAAAGTATCGGTGGAATAGAGGATAATAGCTTTAATATGGTTTCTGTTAATGAAGAGGAACTAAAAAAACTAGCCCATAATAATTTTCCACTATTAAATAGTTTGGTTGAGTCAAGCATGAAGGAAGCAATTTTAAAAGCTAAGGGTGAAAAGGATTCCCTAGGTGGAGTTGTTGAAGCAGCTGTAGTTAACCTGCCAGCAGGAATTGGCAGCCCATTTTTCGATTCTGTTGAGAGTCAATTAGCACATTTGTTATTTTCCATACCTGGGGTAAAGGGAGTAGAATTTGGAATAGGATTTGATATCTCAAAGCTTAAAGGCTCAAATGCCAATGACGAATACTATATTGATGATGATAAAATAAAAACCTATAGCAACAATAATGGAGGTATTTTAGGAGGGATTACTAACGGAATGCCCCTAATATTTAGGGCAGCTGTAAAACCAACAGCTTCTATTGGCAAGATTCAAAGTACTGTTGATATAGAAAAAAGAGAAAATGCAAAGCTTGAGATTATAGGAAGACATGATCCCTGTATTGTACCTAGAGTGCTGCCTGTTATTGAAGCCGTTACAGCCATTGCAATACTTGATTTGATGTAATATGACGAGAAGAGCTAAAATCGAAAGGGAATGTGATAAAATGGAGGACCTGAAAGCATTAAGGGCTCAGATTAATGAAATAGATGAGGCTTTAGTAGATTTATTTATAAAGCGAATGGAAGTAGTACAAAGAGTAGCAAAATATAAAATAGATAATTCAATGGAGGTTCTAGATAGAGGTAGAGAAGAACAAATTATAAATAAGCACCTTAGTAATATTGAGGATGTAAATACTAAAGCTGAACTCCATGAGTTTCTAGAAGACTTATTAAGTATTAGTAGAAAAGCACAGCAAAAGTTGATTCGCAAAAGTGCAATGGTGAATAATATAAAAATTACTGCTCCCTCAGAAAAGGTGGGATACCAGGGAGTGCCAGCTTCTTTTAGCCATCAAGCTGCAATTGAATACTTTGGTAATAATACAGAGACTATTCATTTTACTAATTTCAAAGAGGTATTTGAAGCCATACAAAATGATGAGATAAAATATGGTGTACTTCCTATTGAAAATTCCTCTACTGGTGGTATTTCTGAGGTTTGTGACCTGCTTGGGGAATATGGATGTTATATAGTAGGAGAAAAGTGCATTAAGGTAGAGCATAATTTGTTAGGGATTAAAGGTGCTGACATTTATGATATTAGGGAGGTTTATTCTCATACACAGGGCTTTTTACAGTGTAAAAGCTATTTTGATAAGCATACTGATTGGAGACTTATACCATATTATAATACTGCAAAAAGTGCAGAGTATGTAAGCATGCAAAACAGTAAAGGTAAAGCTTGTGTTGCAAGTAAAAAAGCAGCAGAGCTGTATAATCTTAATGTGTTAAAAGAAAATATTAACTATAGCCGAAACAACTATACCAGAT
>JARDZI010000105.1 GCA_029240935.1 Clostridiales bacterium | reverse complement strand
CCTCCACTCTGTGCAGGTCTTTCATATATTGAAAATAATGATATTATTATCATAGGAGTATCAAAGCTCTTAGCCTTGCTAAAATATTCACTACATGAAGCAAGCATGCCAAAACCTATAACAAACAAAATATATCCAACTATATCAGGTAAAACATCAACCCCTTGTAACTTAAAGTCAATCATTATAAATAAAAATCCCCAATATAATTTATTAAATCCATCCTTATACATAAAAGCTCCCCCTTATTTATTTATTTTAACCAATATCTATAACCTTATATTACCACAAAACCATACTACTTCAACTTTTGAATAATATAACCCATCTTATAGAAAAAGAAGTTTAAAAATCTATTTATTTAAACCCTACTTGATATATAATTAACTTATAAGTAAATATAAGCTCTATTAATGAAAATTTAAGCTAATTCAAATAAACAGGAGGGACACTAATGAGTAAAATTACTTTTATGGGTGCTGGTAGTACTGTATTTGCAAAAAATGTTTTAGGGGATTGCATATTAACACCAGCATTGCAGGATTCAGAAATTGCATTATTTGATATTGATTTTGAAAGGCTTAAAGACTCAGAAAATATGCTTAACAACATAAATAATAATCATGGTGGACATGCAACAGTTAAGGCATATACTGACAGGAGGGAGGCTCTTAGAAATGCTGACTATGTAGTAAACGCCATTCAAGTAGGTGGTTATGAACCTTCTACTGTAATAGATTTTGAAATACCAAAAAAATATGGTTTAAGGCAAACTATAGGAGATACAATTGGTATTGGGGGTATATTTAGAGCCCTTCGCACAATTCCAGTAATGCTGGATTTTGCTAAAGACATGGAGGAAGTATGTCCAAATGCATGGTTCTTAAATTATACAAACCCAATGGCAATGCTCACAGGGGCAATGTTAAAAAACACTTCCATTAAAACGGTTGGGTTATGTCACAGTGTTCAAAGCTGTGTACCAAGGTTGTTAAGCTCACTTGATATTGGGGTGCAGCCAGAAGAAACTCAATGGAAAATTGCAGGAATTAATCACCAGGCATGGCTCTTAGAAATAAATAAAAATGGTGTAGACCTCTATCCATCAATTAAAGAGAAAGCATTAGAAAAACAAGAGCAGGGTAAGCATTGGGATATGGTTAGATATGAAATGATGCTTAATTTTGGTTATTACATAACAGAATCAAGTGAGCATGCTTCTGAATATCTTCCATACTTTATAAAAAGTAAATACCCAGAGCTAATAGAACGCTATAACATACCTATAGATGAGTATCCCAGAAGGTGCATAAACCAAATTGAAGAGTGGAAGAAAATGCGAAATGATTTAGTTGAAAATAAAGATCTTCAACACAAAAGAACCTCAGAATATGCTTCTTATATTATGGAAGCAATGGAAACAGGCATCCCCTACAAGATTGGGGGAAATGTACTAAATAATGGGCTCATAACCAACTTACCAAGAGAAGCTGTAGTTGAGGTTCCATGCTTAATTGATAGAAATGGTGTTCTTCCCACTTATGTAGGTAAGCTTCCAGAGCAGCTTGCAGCTCTAAACAGAACAAATATAAACCCTCAGCTATTAACTATTGAAGCTGCTATAACGAGAAAAAAGGAACTAATTTATATGGCAGCCATGCTTGATCCACATACCTCGGCAGAGCTTTCCATGGATGATATTAAGTCCATGTGTGACGATCTCATAGAGGCACATGGAGATTATCTACCTAAGTATAAATAAAAAACCAATATTCTTAACAAGCAACTGGCTTGGTGAATGTAAGGAACTCAAGTATAATGGTTTTAGCCAACCAGTAAGTGTGGTATAATTAAGTATTAGTAGTACTTAGGGGTGATTTCATAGTGTCAAAAATTGCTAAAGATATATCAAAATGTGCTAGAATTGCTTTATATATTTCAATTGGTGCATTCATTATTTTTGGAGTAATCTATTTATTGTTTTATAGTAATAGGGATATTGGTTTCTTCTATTATATGAAAAATAACCTGTATTATGTAGGGTGTATCGGGCTTGTAATTTGTTGCGGCTTTTTCATTAAGAAAAATGCCAATAGATCCTTTAAATATCAGGATGATTGGAACAGAATGTTTCATAAGCTGAATCTTGCATTTGTAATCTTTTTTATAAGCCTGTTCATATGTTTATATGGAATGATAATTCAATTACTTCTTGAAGTGAAAATAATGTAACAAAAGGAAGGTTTAATACTTTGGGTATTAAACCTTCCTTTTATACTCCTATTAGTACAAGTGACATGATACAAAATGATTCTTACTTATCTCCTTAAGCTCTGGAGTCACCTGTCCACATACTTCCTTTGCATATTTGCATCTTTCTTTAAACCTGCAGCCTGGTTTCGGGTTAATAGGGCTCGGTACCTCTCCCTGAAGCTCAATTCTTTTCTTATTCCTCTCAATTTTAGGATTCGGAACTGGAATGGCTGAAAGCAGGGCTTTGGTATATGGATGTTGAGGATTGCTGTACAGTTCATTACTGTCTGCCAGCTCCACCATACAGCCAAGATACATAACTCCAACTCTATCAGAAATATGCCTTACCATTGAAAGATCATGGGCAATAAATAGGTATGTTAGCTCCAACTCCTTCTGAAGATTTATAAGCAGGTTAACAACCTGTGCCTGTATAGACACATCAAGAGCTGAAATAGGTTCATCACAAACTATAAATCTGGGATTTATTGCTAAGGATCTAGCAATTCCTATTCTCTGCCTCTGACCTCCAGAGAATTCATGTGGAAATCTGCTTGCATGCTCCTTGTTAAGTCCAACGAGCTGTAAAAGCTCATATATTCTGTTTTGCCTGTCACTTTTAGTGTAGGCCTTATGAATGTCAATTCCTTCAGCTACGATGTCGCCTACTGTCATTCTAGGATCTAAGGATGCATAGGGATCCTGGAAAATCATCTGAGCATCTCTTCTGAAATCCTTTTTTTCCTTCTTATCCATTGTATAAATATTTTTTCCTTGAAACAATACCTCTCCACCAGTTGCATCATATGCTCCAAGTATAGTCCTTCCGCAAGTGGTTTTGCCGCACCCAGATTCTCCAACAAGGCCTAAAGTTTCACCTTTTTTTAGATTGAAGGAAACATTATCTACAGCCTTTAATATTCTTCCATTTCCTAAATTAAAATACTTTTTTAAATTTTTAACCTCAACAAGTACTTCATTATTAATATTCATTTCTTGCTTAAGCTCCATCACACTTCCCTCCTTAACCCTTCAATACTTATTTTCTGTCTGCACTGAGGATGCTCCATCCAGCATGATACTTCATGTGAATCAGACACATTGGTTATTGAAGGAGGTTTTATCTTACAAATCTTCATGCAATAACTGCATCTATCTGCAAAGGCACAACCTTCAGGTGGCGCTAATAGATCCGGAGGAGTACCATGAATTGAAACAAGTTTTTCTTTATTTTTAAGTTCAACACTAGGTACTGCGTTTAAAAGGGCTAGTGTATAAGGGTGTCTAGGATTTTCAAATACATCATCAACAAATCCTTTTTCGATAATTTTTCCTGCATACATTACAGCAATTTTCTGTGCCATTCCAGCAACTACTCCAAGGTCATGAGTAATCATAATTATTGCCGTATTCAATTTTTTCTGAATATCCTTTAATAAATCCAATATCTGTGCCTGAATTGTAACATCTAAGGCTGTTGTTGGTTCATCAGCAATCAATAACTGAGGGTTACAAGCCAGGGCTATCGCAATCATTACTCTTTGGCGCATTCCACCTGAAAACTGGTGTGGATACTGGTTTATTCTTTCCCTTGCATTAGGTATATTAACAAGCTCAAGGGTACGAGTTGCCTCAATCAATGCTTCAGCTTTTTTCATTCCACTGTGTATCATAAGGTTTTCAGCAATTTGATAACCAACCTTCATGGTAGGGTTTAATGATGTCATGGGGTCCTGAAATATCATGCTTGCTTCTTTCCCTCTGTAATTTCTCCACTGCTTTTCACTAAATTTTAATATATTTTTACCTTCAAACAATATCTCACTATCTTGCTTTATTTCACCTGGAGGAGTTTGTATAAGTCCCATTATTGTTTTTGAGGTTACAGTCTTTCCACATCCTGATTCGCCAACAATAGCAAGGCACTCTCCCTTGTTTAAATCAAAGGTTACTCCCCTAACAGCCTGTACCTCCCCAGCATAGGTATGATACGAAACTTTTAAATTATTAACTTCAAGTAATTTGGACATATTAAAGCCTCCTTATTGGCGAAGTTTAGGATCTAGTGCATCACGAAGCCCGTCCCCAAGCAGATTAAAAGCCAGCATAGTTATACTAATAGCCAGAGCAGGAAAAACTAATTCATGAGGATAGAATGACATTTGCTGCTGGCCCTGTGAAGCCATTGCCCCCCAACTAGTATAAGGAGGTTGAATTCCAAGTCCTATGAAGCTTAGGAACGCTTCTGAAAAAATAAATCCTGGAACTGAAAATGTTATGCTTACAATAATTACACTCAATGTGTTTGGCAAAAGATGTCTGAAAATAATCTTAAGCGGACTAGCTCCAAGGAGTTGGGATGCAAGTACATACTCATTTTCCTTAAGCTGAATAACCTGTCCCCTAACAAGCCTCGAAAGTCCCGTCCAGCTAGTAATACAAAGAGCAATAACAAGGGATGTAAGTCCCTTCTCAACAAGAACTATTGAAACAAGTATTACAACTATCATATAAGGTATTCCAACGACTACCTCAACAATACGCATCATTATATCGTCTACAATCCCACCGAAATATCCGCTTATACCTCCATAAATTGTTCCAATAACTAATGAAACCACCGCACCAACAAGCCCTATAAGAAGAGATACCCTTCCACCGTACCATACCCTTACAAACATATCCCTTCCAAGCTCATCTGTGCCAAACCAGTGTTCCCTACTTGGAACTTGATTAGAAATTTCAATTGCCTGGTCCTTAAAGCTGGCTTGGGAAAACACAGGAACAAAAATACATAACAGGCCAATAATACATAGAAGAATCATTGAAAGGATAGCTACTTTATTTTTTTTCAATCTTCTCCAGGCATCCTGCCAATAGGTAGTGCTTGGTCTTACAATTACATTTAAAACCTCTTTATCATATCCGACTGGTTCAAATAATTCAACTTCAATATTTGTTTCCTTCATTAGAGCACCCCCTATCTTTTTTCACCTGTTATTCTAACTCTTGGATCAACGACTGCATAAAGTATATCCATTAATACTATTGAAACAATAAAGAAAAGTGAGAAGAATACAGTAGTTGCCATAATCATTTGAAAATCTCTTCCATTTATACTTTCAACATAATATTGTCCAAGTCCAGGTATAGCAAACATTCTTTCTATTACAAAGGACCCAGTAACAATGCCAGCCATCTGAGGCGCAAATATTGTAATTATCGGAGTAATACTGTTTCTTAATACATGCTTTCTGATAATTCCAAATTTTGAAAGACCTTTGGATTTTGCTGTTAGAATATAGTCATTGTTTAATACATCAAGAACCGAGGTTCTCATGAATCTTGAATATGTGGCTATACTTCCAAAGGCTGCAGCAATTGTAGGAAGAATTGTATACTTCATGCCTGAAAACCATATATTTTCTGAAGGCCATCCTATGATAGGAAATACACTTCCGCCCAATGACTTCTGCAGCAGGGCAGCAACAACAAAGCTTGGTACAGATACACCTACTATAGCAATGAAAATCACAAGATAATCAGCCCATGTATTTCTTTTAAGGGCAGCAATTATTCCAAAAACTAATCCTAACCCAACTCCCAAAACAATCGCCTGGATTCCTAGCCTTGCAGATGCGGGAAATTTATCCTTAATAATACTATTAGCAGTAAGCCCTGGGCTCTTCATAGACTCTCCAAGATTTCCATGAAGTATATTATTTAAATAAACTACATACCTTTCCGTCACAGGCTTATCAAAACCCCATTTTATTCTTAAATTTTCTGCTACGGCAGGAGGTAGAAGCTTTGTTCCTGTTTGAATTGGGTCACCTGGCAGAGTATTCATAAGAAAAAAAGTAACTGTAGTAATTACCCACAGGGTAAGCACCATATATCCAACTCTTTTTAATATATAACGTGCCATATTAAAAACCTCCTTATTGTGATTTGAATAATGCAGCAGGAATTTATCCTGCTGCATTATTCCTTGGTTAACTAACTATTATTTTTCTATTGACACATATTTTAATTCATATGCAGGTCCGCCTGCTTGTATCTGAAGACCTTTTACATAACTTTGAATGTAGTTTGTTGCTACGTTGAAGGTTAATGGAGCAATACCTGCTTCTTCTGCAATAAGTACCTCTTCAGCTCTCTTAAACATCTCCAGTCTCTTTTCCATATCTGGCTCTACACTAGCCTTCTTTACAAGTTCATCATATTCAGCATTTGTGAAGAATGCTGAATTGTTTCCGTCTCCTGTTAAGAACAATCCCATAAATGTCATTGGATCGTTGTAGTCAGCACCCCAACCAGTTTGAGCTACTTGATAAGTGCCATTCATAATCATTTTGTTAAAGGTTGCACCATCACTTGCAGTATCTATCTTTACCTTAACTCCAAGCTTTTCCTCCCACTGACTTTGATAAAATTCACCTCTGATTTTTGTATCAGCATTTGCATTACCCTGAAGGAAGGTTACTTCGATCTGTTTAGCTGGATCCAATCCAAGCTCTGTCAAACCCTGCTTTAGTAATTCCTTTGGATCCTGTGAAATCACTTTCTTCAAAGGTTCTTCAACTGCTTCTCTATAAATAACATCCCCATTATTTGTTCCATAAGGAACTAATCCATATGCTGCTTGATCTTTTTTAGTTACATTCTTAACATAGCCTTCTCTATCAATTGCAATGGAAAAAGCAAGTCTAACCTTTGCATTAGTAAAAATCTTTTGAGGGTCTTTATTGTTAAATGCTATATAACCATTGCTTGGATAGTATCCATTAAGAGAAGTAATCTCTCCTGTTTTTGCTACTCCATCAAGCTTCTGAGCATATTCACCCTTAACATTCTGAATTAAGTCAAGTCCCTTGCTGTCAAAAAGCTGTTGTCTTGTTCCTTCTTCTGCAACTATATTTATATTTACAGTATCAAGTTTTACATTTGAAGCATCCCAATATTTATCATTTTTCTTTAATACGATTTTTGAGCCCTTAACCCATTGATCAACTACAAATGGACCTGAATATACCACTTGAGCTGGGTCTGTTCCATATGCCTCTCCATATTTCTCAACAAGATCCTGTCTTACAGGTATTAAGGATACGAAATTCATAAGCTGTATAAAATAAGGAGTTGGTTGAGTTAGTGTAAACTCTAATGTTTTTTCATCAACTGCCTTTACTCCTACATCTTCCCTGCTGCCTTTACTTGTATTAAAGTCTTGTCCTCCCTTTATAACATAGAATATACCCGCATTTGGACAAGCTGTTACAGGATCAAATACTCTCTTTACTGCATACTCATAATCCTTTGCACTAACCTTTGTACCATCTGAATAGGAATAATCTCTTAAATGAAATGTCCAAGTAAGACCATCTTCTGAGGTTTCCCAGGTTTCTGCTCCTGCAGGTACTATCTTTCCACCTTCAAGCCTTACAAGACCATCCTGTGTTTCCTGTGCAATAGTATTTGAAGATGAATCAGCTATCTTTGTACTGTCAAGTGATGCAATATCTTGAGCTGTTGCTACGTTTATAACCTGTGGTGCAGATTTATCAGTGTTGTCACCACTCTCTTTTTTCCCACATCCTGTTAATGCTGTAGCCAGCACCAAAATTACTGAAAGAATAACTGGTAAAAGTCTCTTTTTACTCATAATTTGATTCCTCCTATAAATTATAATTTATATTTTTTACTTTAGCAGCAAACATTGTTTACCACCATATTTATAGATAAGAAGCTGATATATTGTATTTAAATTCATTACTTTAAAGTAGTTTGTATGTTAATTAAAAGGGGGTCTACTTGAAAATAAAGGCTATATCCTTAAAATACTCATATACAGCTTCTCTACTACCGCTAATTTCTTTAAGGTTTGGCTATGTTAAAGAACAATGTTGATATTGAAACCCTTGCAGCGTCTGCTGATGCTACAATAGAATTATTGAATTTCAGCATCTTTCTGAAACAGAGCCTAAACTTTATACGAGCTTTTTTACAGTGTCATAAGTAAGCTCTTTATCAACAAATTTCCATAATAAATCAACACATGCATTAACATCGTCCATGCTAACTACTCCATTTGGACTATGCCCATATCTGGTTGGTATAGATATTCCCAAAGCTTTTACTCCACTATTTGACTTGTTTATAGCACCTGCATCAGTTCCTCCACCTACAAGTACATCCATTTGATATTTAATGCTGTTTTCCTTAGCGCAAACAACCATTTCATGAACTAATTTATCATCACATATAACCGAATTGTCCACAACCTTGATGGCAGCTCCACCGCCAATTACGGCATTGCCGTCCAAATCTGTTGGTACATCAAAGGAGCCTGTAATGTCAACTGCAATTCCAAGGTCTGGGTTAATTCTCTCTGATGCTGCTGTAGCACCTATTAGCCCTACCTCCTCCTGTACTGAGAACACAAAATATAGGTCATTGTATGGCTTGGACATCTTTTTCAATGCCTCAATTAAAATATAGCAGCCAATTCTGTTATCCATTGCTTTTGCAGTAACACAATTGTTTGTAAGTTCCTGATACTCACCTATATAACATGCTGTCTCTCCTATTGAAACATGGCTTAATGCATCTTCTTTTGAGGCTGCAGCTATATCCACATATAGCTTGCTTATATCTCCTGGTGCAACATTATCTGTTTTTTCTAGGGAGCTTATTACACCAACTGCTCCATTTTGAAATCTTACTCTGTTCATAAAGGAAGTATGGGCTGATACCCCTCCCATTTTCTTAACCTTTACAAAACCTTTATCAGTAACTGAAAGTACTGCAAAACCTATCTCATCCATATGTGCTGATGCCATTATTTTTTTCTTGTTTTTACCTGTTCCCTTTTTTACAGCTATCAGGTTTCCAATTGAGTCAATATACAACTCATCAACATAATTCTTAACCTTTTCACCTATAAGATCGCAAATCTTTCCCTCAAATCCACTCACGCCAAAGGCTTGAGTAAGCTCCTTCAATAACATTTAATTACCTCCTTCAGGCATATTTATTATCTTTTAAAATTAAGTAAAAATGTTTTTATTTCATAGGGTTTTATCTCAAAGCTTATTGTACCTTCACGCTTCAAAGTACATGATGTAATGTTTTCCAAAGGGTCACATTCGTATGCACTTTCTACATCAATGCCAAAACCTATTTCCACATTTTCTCTTCTATTTTTGTATTCATAAATTCTTATAATAACTCCATCATTCTTCTCTGCTTTTTTAACAACCTCTACCAAACAGTTATCTCTGTTTATTCTGAGTAGTGACATTTTATCATCAAGCTCACCCCCATGAGGAGGCTCAATTACAGAATACATTGGTACATTAAGGTTGTACGCCATTCTTGGCGTATTAGCTTCCTTCCAGGTATGGCTGTGAGGATAAATCGAATAGGTAAACTCATGAATACCAAGGTCTGCTTCAGGATTTGGATATGTGCCTGCCTTTATAAGTGTAAGCCTCATATTACCATCCTTAATGTCATAACCATACTTACAGTCGTTCATCAGACTTACTCCATACTCGCCCTCTGACAGATCCGCCCATTTATGAGCACAAACTTCAAATTTTGCAAGCTCCCAGCTTGTGTTATTGTGAGTTTCCCTCTCAATATTTCCATATTGTATTTCATAGGTAGCCTTGCTGGAATTTATATCAACAGGAAAAGCAACCTTTAAAAGTATATTCTTTTCCTTCCAGTCCACAACATTTTTAAAATCAATTCGTGGAATATCTTTATAAAAATAAATATACTGCTCTATTTTTGAATTACAGAAATTTCTTTCGAGCTTAACACAATATCTAACAGGACCACTTTCTATGATTTCAGCATTATATATATCATTAACTTCCCACATTTTCCTTTTATAATATATATCAATATCCCAGTTTTCCCATTGCATTGGTCTGTCTTCAAAGGCTTGAAGAACATTCCCCCTAGTACCCTTTTTAAGTACTTCTCTTTCACTCTTCTTATCATATATGGAGGTAATATTAAAGTCATTGTCAAAGCTTACCTTAAAGAAATTGTTCTCTATACCATTTTTAATATTAAGGTTCTTGCAATCTGATATCTTTGCTTCACTAGTAAACCTATAAACCTTATATCCTTTTGAAGGTACATTTTTAGCAAAGAAAATAAGTTTACTGCCATTATCAACAAATTGTATATCAATTGCTTTTCCTTCTTGGTCTTGAAGTCCAATAATCATAATGTCCTTTGGTATATTAACTTCAACCATATCATCTCTGTCATAGGATATTACCAGTTATTTTCTTTAGTGAATCTTCAACTACCTCATGTCCTAGCTTCATTGCCTCTTCATATTGCTGGTGAGACTCATCATAGGCCTGCTTTATTGCTGAGCCTGGAATAATGTCATGAAATTGGTTCAAAAGTATGGTTTTCCATCCATTCATTAATTTCTCTGACTGATACTCCTCTCCAAGAAGCATACTCAAGGTTGATAGCATTTCAGCATCCTGGTAAAGAATTTCACTTTTTCTGTTATACCTTTTATTTTTAGCCATTGAAGTATATGTGCCTCTATGATACTCAAGGTATAGCTCTCCAACCCATTTTTGAAGGTCCTTGCTATTAACAGCCTTTTCATTCAGCCTATCGAAAAATTCTCCTTCGAAGCCAATTTCAAGCCTTGGGCATCCAGGTATGCCATACTTCAGTCTTCTAGCATTTTCAAGCATTTCCTTAGTTGGTCCACCTCCACCATCTCCATAACCAAAGAGCATCAGCGTTTCATTGCTTAATTCCTTGTTCTGATATCTCTTCCAGGTTCCCATAACCTGATTTGCATTTATTATCCCTGTGTATGTTGTCTTACTATTTTTATCTGTAAAAGTAATATTTTCTCCATCAGACTTTCTATAGTCACTTGTTGTTACAAAATGTGTAAGCACTTCACTTCCATCTATACCCTTCCACATGAATGTATCATTTGGAACTCTATTGAACTGATTCCAATCTATCTTTGTTGTCATGAAGTAATTTATTCCACATTTTTTAAGTATTTGAGGAAGTGTTGCACTATAGCCAAACACATCCGGAAGCCAAAGTGATTTGCTTTTTACCCCAAACTCATTATTAAAGAATTCCTCTCCCAACATAATCTGTCTTATAAATGATTCCCCTGAAGGTATGTTGCAATCCGATTCAAGCCACATGGCACCATCTGCTTCCCAGCGGCCTTCCTTCATTCTTTCCTTTATTTCTTCATACAATTCTGGTTGATTTTCCTTAACATATTCATAAAGCTGAGGTTGACTGGACATAAATTTGTATTCAGGATACTGCTTCATAAGGTTTAAAACTGTTGAGAAGCTTCTAGCAGTCTTTTCCTTGGTTTGACTAATAGTCCACAGCCATGCAATATCTATATGTGTATGCCCAATTGCAGTTACTAAGGGAGCATTGTAGTTAATTTCCGAATAAAATTCTTTTTTCAGTAATTGATTTGCTGTATTGATTGAGTTATAAAAGCTATTTGAGTAAACCATTCTATAATCAATCATATCTATGGCTTGTCTAAGTACATCTAATATATTTAGTCTGTTATCATCCTTATCTTCAAGCAGCTTTGCAACTGATAGGGGAACCTTTATATTATAATAAATATCTTCAATTAACTTGTCTAAAACACAAAGTTCAGTATTAATTACTGTTTTTCTATCATGAAGTCCACTATATGCCAGAAGTGCTATGGAATATTTACGTCCTGGTTCTGCACACCCTGTTATTAAAACCTCACGGTGATTAACATCAACTCCTTGAATCAGCTCACCATCAATATAAATGAGAAATTGAGGATTTAATGCATCCCATTCTCCCTCATGTCCTGTGCTGATTCTAAATACCAGGTTTTTTTCTTTAAATCTTTCTGGTATTGTGATTTCAGTCCTAAACCATCTATGTTTGTCATATCCTCCCCAAAGTTCACCAGTTACATATTCTTCCCAAGCACTATCATCTAGTGCTGTGTCTTCTCCCCCTTGGAGGTTTGAATCAAACACCTTATATTTTGTAACTTTTTCTGTATCAGGATATATTGCTTTTTCAATATCCCTAAGTGTTCTGTCTATTCTCTCAACATCAAAAACCATTGCATCATCACCCTATTCTATATGAGTTGTAATAATTAAGTTACTGTTTTTCATGTAGTGGCAGGTTGACCTGCTTCTGCCTTTTGGCACTGGCATAAGAGAGCTATATCTGTTTGATGTTTGTTTCTCAAGCAGGCATGGAAGCCAGCCACTACAATTTAAAATATTTAGCAGCTTTTAATAAAGCTAAGACCTCTGTCTAAATCCTCTATTAATGTTTCAACATTTTCAAGTCCAACATGGATTCTTACAAGATTATTGGAAAGATGATTTCTCTTGTTTTCCTCATCACTTTTCCCTACACTTATTGAGGCTACAAGGCTTTCAAATCCACCCCAACTACAGCCTAGCTGAAAATATCTAAGATTCTTTACAAACTTCATTATTTCATCTGTGCTTCCTTTAGGAATAAAACTCATGAGCCCTGTATATCCTGACATTTGCTTTTTACCAAGCTCATATTGTGGATGGCTTTTTAATCCAGGATAAAGCACTCTTTGAATTTTAGAATGACCTTCAAGAAAATCAGCTACCTTTTTAGCACTCTCCTGATGCTGTTTTATCCTTACAGGAAGAGTCCTCATTCCTCTGATAAGGAGCCATGCCTGGTGAGGATCCATATTCCCTCCAAAAAGTGCCCGCTCTTTTTCAATCATTTGGGTGAGTGTTTCCTTTTTACCCACAATAACACCTGCAACAATATCACTATGGCCACCAAGGTATTTTGAAGCAGTATGAATTACCATATCGATTCCGAATTTAATTGGGTTTTGAAATAATGGTGTTGAATATGTATTGTCAATAACCGTTGCTATTCCATATGCTTTAGCAAGTGCTGAAATCTTCTCAAGATCCTGTATGGAGTAAACAAATGTTGATGGAC
>JARDZI010000104.1 GCA_029240935.1 Clostridiales bacterium | reverse complement strand
TTAAAACAACTCCTTTGCATAATATTGATTAGTCAGCGTAGCTTCCTGATTTAATAGACTACTCTGCGTGCTTCCTTAAAGGAGCAACAATAAATGGTACATAAAGAAGCTAGAATCAGTCTGTCACTCGGACTTATTGTACCAACCACGTTCGATCTTATTTCGCTGACTATCATTATTATGTGCAGGAGTTTAGTTTTCATCACTTATGGTGCCCGTTAGGGCATTTTTGTCTGTCACCAATGGGGTCACATATGGCGCATCCGTCCTAAAGGACGAATTTACATTAAAGAATATAAAATGGCTTACCTCCAGGAGTGTAAGCCATAATTTATATCCAATTTTGAAAAAATCAATATAATATAGTTATGAAATTTTAGCATTTAAGTGAGTTATTATTTCCCAGAAAAATAATTGAAACCCTAGCTGACCAAGAGACATGACCTTTTGCAAGAGAGAATTATGGATTTTAATTACAGAATGTGATAATATAAGGCTGCTAAATAGAGGTAATAATTAAGGGGGAAAAATTAATGATAACAGCCATAATAACTTTTGCTTTAACCATAATAGTTATTAATATAATATGCTTTGATATTAGTAAGAAGATATCTTTGCTACATAAAAGTTTCATGAGTATATATTTAATATTTGCACCTCATATTGTTTTACTAGGGTACCTTTTTAGTGACTATGTTAAATTTGGACAAGATAAAGTTATATGCAAATGGATTATTCTAGCACAAATAATTCTTTTCACCTTTTATATTTGGATAAAAGTAAACATAATTCCAAATATCAAGAAACAAATTGTAAACATTAGATTAAGGGTAATGTTAGGTGGAAGAAGTCTTGTTCTATATGGACTTTATGTAATATTTATTCAAATTATAATATACCTAATCGGGTTCAAGGCAATACAAAGCCTTTCCATCCCTAAGTATATCTTTATAATAGACATTATTATTATGATATTAGGTATTATTACTTTACTTGCAAATGGAATGTTACGAATTTTATGTACTTCAAGAAGGTTAAGTATTATAAAGAGACTTTTAGTAGGTTTTTGGTCCCTTATTCCAATTGTAAATATTTTTATACTATTATATGCTTGCCATATTTCAAAAATAGAATATGATCATGAATGTTATAAAGTGATTAATAATGAAGCACGTGTTGATTCAGAAGTATGTAAAACAAAATATCCTCTTGTGTTAGTTCATGGTGTTGGATTTAGAGATTTAAAATACATTAATTATTGGGGGAGGATACCTAAAGAATTAATTCGTAATGGAGCAACGGTTTATTATGGAAATCAAGAGGCCTGGGGAACAGTTGAGTACAATGCAAAGGATATAAAAGATAAAATTCTTAATATAGTGAAAGAAACAGGCTGTGAAAGGGTGAATATCATTGCACATTCAAAGGGGGGGCTAGATGCACGTTATATGATTAGTAAATTAGAAATGGGAAACTATGTTGCATCATTAACTATGATGTCATCACCACATAGAGGATGTAAATTTGTTGATATTGCTTGTAAACTTCCTGATAAAATTTACAAGGCTATTGGGAGATTTTTTGATAAACGTTATAAGTCTTTAGGTGATAAGAATCCTGACTTTTATACAGCAAGTAGACAGTTTTCAACTTATCATAGTAAAAAATTTAATGAAGATGTAAAAGATGTAGAGCAAGTGTATTATCAAAGTTACGCATCAGTAGTAAGGAATATGTTTAGCGATTACATCGTGACTATACCTTATATTTTAGTAATGTTAACTGAAGGGGAAAATGATGGCTTAGTTTCTATTGACTCTGCTAAATGGGGGGAATTTAAAGGAGTGTTTAAAAATAAGCGAAGACGTGGAATCTCTCATGGGGATATGATAGATTTAAGAAGAGATGATTATAGGGAATTTGATGTAATAGAAAAATATGTAGAGATTGTTTCAGAACTTAAAAATAAAGGATACTAAAATAGCTTTATTAGTCACCGTATAAAAGGAAGAGTTTTGCATTATTAGATGACTGGCAAAGTTAAGAAATAATAGCTTCATGTCCAATTGGACATGAAGCTATTATTATATAATCTTTCTAGCTTGCTTTTGTTGCTTCGAATTGGCTATTGTATAGGTTTGCGTAGAAACCGCCATTTGCAAGGAGTTCCTGGTGGTTCCCCTGCTCAACGATGTCACCGTGATCCATAACAAGAATTAAATCAGCATCACGTATAGTTGACAGCCTATGGGCTATTATAAAGCTGGTGCGACCTTCCATAAGGTTATTCATTGCCTTTTGAATTTGAATCTCTGTACGTGTATCCACAGAGCTTGTTGCTTCATCTAGAATTAGTATTCTAGGGTCTGCAAGTATTGCCCTTGCAATGGTCAATAGCTGTTTTTGTCCCTGGGATACATTTGAAGCTTCCTCATTTAGTACCATGTTATACCCATCTGGAAGTGTTTTCACAAAGCTATGAACATGGGCTGCCTTTGCAGCTGCCTTAACCTCTTCATCAGTAGCATCAAGCCTTCCATATCGAATGTTTTCCATTATAGTGCCGTTGTATAGCCAGGTGTCCTGAAGCACCATTCCAAATATTGAACGGAGGTCACCTCTCTCAAATTCTTTTATATCATGTCCGTCAACCAATATTGCTCCTTCATTTACGTCATAAAAACGCATTAATAGCTTAACCATAGTCGTCTTTCCTGCACCTGTAGGTCCAACAATTGCAACCTTTTGGCCTGGCTTAATAAGTGCTGAGAAGTCATTTATAATTATCTTGTCTGGATTATATCCAAAGTGAACATTGCTAAACTTTACACTTCCTTCAACTTTTTCAAGCTTTACTGGGTTAGAAGCTTCAGGAACCTCTTCCTTCTCTTCCAGGAATTCAAATACACGTTCTGCAGAAGCAGCAGTTTGCTGAAATATATTTGAAATATTCGCAAGCTGTGCAATTGGCTGTGTAAAGGAGCGTACATACTGAATAAATGCTTGAATGTCTCCTACTTCAATACTATTTTTAATAACAAGCCATCCTCCTAGTACGCTTACAGCTACATACCCTAGGTTTCCAACAAAGGTCATAACAGGCATCATCATTCCAGAAAGGAATTGAGATTTCCATGCTACACCATAAAGCTTGTTATTCAATCCATCAAATTGTTCAATACTCTTTTCTTCACCATTAAATGCCTTCATTACTAAGTGACCGCCATACATTTCTTCAACATGACCATTTACATTACCTAGATATTCCTGCTGTTGTTTAAAATATTTCTGAGAACGTTTTACAACAAATATTATAAGCAGCATGGATACTGGGATTATACAAAGTGCTACAAGAGTCATCTGCCAGCTTATACTGAACATCATTGCTAGAACTCCGATAACTGTTGTTGCTGATGTAATAATCTGAGTCAAGCTCTGATTTAATGTCTGACTCACAGTATCAACATCATTAGTAACGCGGGACAATACCTCTCCATGATTTGTGCTTTCAAAATATTTTAAAGGCATTCTATTTATTTTCTCTGATATTTCTTTTCTCATTCTATAGCTTACCTTCATAGAAACACTTGACATTACCCAGCCCTGAATATAACTGAATAATGCACTTATTACATATAAGCCTACTAATAGAAGAATTATTCTTCCGATGTAATCAAAATCAACTCCACTGCCACTACCTGTTATTTTACTCAACACACCCTCAAAAAGCTTTGTAGTAGCCTTTCCCAAAATCTTTGGACCAACTATTGAAAATACAGCACTTGCTGCAGCAAATAGAACAACTGTAATTATTGCTACTTTATAAACCTTTAAATAATCAAGAAGCTTTTTCATTGTCCCTTTAAAGTCCCTGGCCTTTTCACCACCCTGCATCATACCTCCTCCAGGTCCCATACCTCCACCGCGTGGTCCTCTCTTGGGTTGGGAATTTATTGTTTTGTTTTTCTCCTGGTTCATGCCAATTCCTCCTTTGAGAGCTGTGATAATGCAATTTCCTGGTAAGTTTCACAGTTTTCCATAAGCTCTCTATGAGTACCCTTACCAACTATCCTGCCTTCATCAAGGACGATTATCTGTTCAGCATTCATAATTGTAGAAATACGTTGCGCTACTATTAAAACTGTACTCTGACCAGTTTGCTCCCTTAATGCTTTTCTAAGCAGTCCATCTGTTTTAAAATCAAGGGCGGAAAAGCTGTCATCAAAAATATATATTTCAGGTTTTTTCACAAGAGCACGGGCTATGGACAATCTTTGCTTCTGCCCTCCTGAAACATTGGAGCCTCCCTGTGAAATTTCTGCCTCAAAGCCCTCTGGCTTTTCAGAAATGAATTCCATTGCCTGAGCAATTTCAGCTGATTTTTTTATTTCCTCTGCAGTTGCATTTTCATCTGCATATTTTAAATTCGACTCAATTGTGCCACTAAATAGGGATCCCTTTTGAGGTATATAACCTACCTTTGAACGCAATTCATGCTGAGTCACTTCCTTAACATCTATTCCATCAATCAAAATCTTTCCACCTGTTACATCATAAAAACGTGGTATTAGGTTTATTAGGGTAGTCTTGCCAGAACCTGTGGAGCCTATAAAAGCTGTGGTTTGACCAGGCATAGCTTTGAAGTTAATATCCTTCAGCACATCCTCTTCAGCTCCTGGATATTTAAAGGATACATTGTTAAATTCTATTATACCCTTTGCATTGTTACCAAGACTCCTTGGTTGCTTTGGATCTACAATTGTAGGCTCTGTTTCTAGAACCTCAGCAATACGCTGTGCAGATACTGATGCTCTTGGTATCATAATAAACATCATTGAAAGCATTAGGAAAGAAAAAATAATCTGCATTGCATATTGCATAAATGCCATCATATCCCCAACCTGCATGCTTGATTCCGCTATTTGATGTGCTCCTACCCACACAATCAGCAGTGTAACTCCATTCATAATAAGCATCATTATAGGCATCATTGTTACCATTACTCTGTTTACAAAAAGATTTGTTCTTGTTAAATCTAAATTGGCCTTATCAAAACGATTTTCTTCAAAGCTCTGGGTATTGAAGGCTCTAATGACCATCATACCAGAGAGGTTTTCACGGGTAACTAAATTAAGCTTATCAATAAGCTTTTGTATAATCTTGAACTTTGGCATTGCTACTGTGAATACTGTAAGTATAAGTCCTAGTAGCACCACAACTGCCACAGCAATAATCCAAGACATGGATACACTCTTGTTTATTGCCCTAATAACTCCACCAACACCCATAATAGGTGCATATATTACCATTCTTATCATTATTACAACCAGCATCTGTATTTGAGTAATATCATTTGTTGTTCTGGTTATAAGTGATGCGGTAGAGAATTTATCAAACTCTGTATTTGAGAAGTTTTGAACCTTTGTAAATACATTTTTCCTTAGGTTCCTTGATACACCTGCTGCAGTTCTTGCTGCTAAAAATCCAACCAATACAGTACATGCTGCACTTAATAGGGAAATAAGCAGCATCAACAGTCCTGCATTAATAATATAATTACTTTGGATTTTATCTGTATTCATCCCTAGAGCAGCATATTCTGCTTTAACTACTGGAGCCGCTGCCTGGATTATCATTTTTTCTCCTAGGACTTCAAATTGCTTATTCATATTCTCAGACATTTTCTCTATCTGTTCACTAGGCAATTTTTGAAGCAGGGCAAAAAGATCTGTATTTGCTGGAATTTTCATTCCATTAAAATCAATCACACCATTCTTTGCACTTGCCTTCATTTGCTCAATCCCAGTCACAGCAAGAAGAGCTTTCCCCATAGGGACATCCATCTTTTCAATTTCTGATTTATCTAAACTATTAAGTATATAAACATTTTCCTTTTCAAGTATAGGATAATCCTTTACATACTTATTATATTCCTGGCTTGATTTATCGATTAGTGTATAATTTTTCATGATTTCAGACTTATCTTCTTGGTTCATGAATATATTAACTCTTTCCATCTGACTTTCTCTAATCGCCTCAGGTACCGCATTTACAATACCACCTTGCTGAACGCCCTTGTTTACGATGTTTGACATATAGTCAGGAAGTGCAAGGTCCGACATTGCTTGAACAAACAATAGTATTACTGCAGCAATAATCAACCCAGCAAATGGCTTTAAATATTTTGCTAGTTTTAACATGTCATATCTACTCCTTATTAATAATATAGCCTACCTTTTTTTATTAAATTGATATTGTATTTCAAGCTTATTCTTTCTGTCTATCAATTACTTCTTTAAGTGTTTCCAATCCCTTAAGTATTGTGTCAAGTTCCTCAGAGGTTGCTTTACTCATCGTATCCTCAAATTTCCTTTCAAAGTCCTTAAATTTTACATCAGCATTTTTTCTGAACTCTGGAGTAACATTTACATATACTACTCTACGATCCTCTTTGCTTCTAGTTCTTTCTACAAGTCACTGGTTCTCCAGCCTATCCACAATTCCTGAAACAGTACTGTTGGATAATCCTAGCTTTTCACTTAAATCACTTATTTTCATTTCTCCATAATGTATGAGAGTTCCCACAAGCATTCCCTGGGGTCCAGTAATATTCATTTCTTCAAACTGCTTCCCCATTGTACGCTTTACACTTCCCATAACCTGTTTAATAAGACGAATCGCTCTAATACCCTTACTCATTTCTTCTTCCACTTGTATATACACCTTCTTAAAATATTATTTCGCTTATGAAAGTTTCGTATCGATATATTTCGTATGCAAAATATATATTACTCCTGTTAGTGTTTGTCTGTCAATTGTTTATATATGAATTTATTTTGAACATATTGTTTGTTGAATATTATTGGAAAAATGAGATGCAAGTCGTCTATATGTTAACTGAAACAAATTAACTACTATGTGTTGTAGGGGTGAACAGTGTTCGCCCGCAAATGCGTATTATGATACAGGCATAGTCCAAAATCCTGGTGCCTCACGGGCGAACACTGTTCGCCCCTACGTAATACTCAAACTTACAAGTGATTTGTTACGCATAACCCAACAAATGTAGCATTTATTATAGCCATCACTCTAGAAGCCAAAAAGGAGCACTTTTATAAAGTGCTCCTCAACCAATAATAACAATATTTATTCTCCTGTTATTCAATTATGCATTCAAATCTTTCTTTTTATAAAATACATATGTTACACCTAGCAAGGAACCTATTATCATGATTGAGAGGGCTATAAAAACTAGATTGAAGGTTCCTCCACCGATTAAGTTCTTGGCCTCAAAATATTTGAAGGGAGTCAGATATTTTAGAAAGTCCAGTTTTTCGTTCATATCAATTCCCATTGAAAGCATATAGGCAGCTAAAAGTATTGCTGTTGCTGCTGATGCTGGTGTTTTTGTATTTTTACTTAAGGCTGCTATTCCTGTTCCTATAAGAAGAAACATAATCTGCAATATAAACATTCCAATCAATAACCTAAAAATATCTCCTGCTATTGATTCACCCTTCCCATAATAATTAGTCATTACTATTGATAACACACCTGTAACTATATTAAAAATAACTATGTTAGAAGCAGCAGCTGCTAACTTCCATGTTATAATTTTTGCCCTCGAAATAGGTTTTACAAATAGGAACTCCGAGGTTCTATCTGCTTGCTCCTTTGAAATAATATTAGCACCCAGCATTGCAGCATGTATGGTACCCATTAAAACCAGGTATATAAAAAGCATTCCATAATATCCACTTACTGTTGTTAAATCAAAGGTTCCTACCCCAACAATTATTTGTAATGCCCTTGGCATCTGTTGCACGAGCTCATTCATGGATTGTCCTGAGGCTGTTGCTCCACCGTATTTTGCCATTCCTGCAACAATCATAAAGATTAAACCAGCAATCCAGAATATAAGTGATTTTCTATTTGCCTTCATTTCTCTAAAAAATATATTCATACAATTACACCTCCTCATTTTAGTCTACACTGCATGAATGTCTTTTTTCATATAGATAATGTAGCTGGCTATTGTTGCTACAGCAACAAATACTATTCCTATTACTACGAACTGTGTTTCATAGCCACTATTCTTTATAATATATGTTGTATCAAAATACTTAAACGGAGTAATATATCTAACAGCCTTATCGCCAATTATTGAACCAAACATACTAATTATGAAAAAGCTAAAAACAACTCCAAGTGATACTCCAATTACAGATCTAATTTTAGGTAGAATTAATGAAATAAAAACTCCCATTGTCATAAATATCAACTGAACAAAAAACATTGTTATAGATATTAGTATGAATATTTTCATGCTAAACTCCTGGGTTTTAACAATACTACTCATAATCCCCGCACAAATTATAAAAATAATATTAGTTGCAATAAGAGATGTTAACACTGCCAGAAGCTTTGAAGTAACTATTTGCTTACGTGTAACTGGTTTTGTTAAAAGAAAGTCTGCTGTCTTTTGGCGTACTTCCTTAGAAATAATCGATATCCCAAGATTCATAGCCTGTATAGCACCACAAAGCACAATATAAAAAAATACATATGAGTAAAAGCCAAAAAAAGATGTTATATTTGAACCTATACCAAATGCCTTTCTAACTTCCTCTGGGTATGCTTGGATTAGCTTCATAAAATCTTCAGCATCCTTTGAAAAAGCAGGAAACATAGATAGAAAGAATATGGCCAAGCAAACCATTGAACATGTCCAGGTAATTGTTGATTTCCTATATGACTTTATTTCATGTAAGTACATGTTCATTACTATTCCTCCTTTTCATAATAGTGCATGAATATTTCCTCTAAATCTGGTTCTTCTATCCAGACATTAGATATTTCAATGTTCCCAAATTTCTTCATTATGGTATTAATGTTCCCCTTGAACAGGAAGGTGATTATATTCCCATCTGTTTTTAACTCCTTAACACCCTTAACTTTAAAATAATCCATTTCAATTTTTGATTCCATATCAATTTTAAACCTTTTGTAGTTGTTTTCAGTCAGGGTACTCATCTTTTCAAGTTTTATTATTTTCCCTTCCTTGATGATTGCAACCCTGTCACACAGCTTTTGCACCTCACTTAAAATATGTGAAGAGAACAATATTGTTGCACCCTTCTCATTTTCTTCCTTAAGCAAATCAAAGAATTTTTGCTGCATAAGTGGGTCAAGACCACTGGTTGGTTCATCAAGTATTATAAGCTTTGGTTCATGTAGCAAACCTTGAACGATTCCAACCTTTTTCTTGTTTCCAAAGGATAAATCATCTATCTTTTTATTAAGATCCAGTTCCATTACTCCTGCAAGCTCCTTCATCCTTTTACTACAATCCTTTTTGTAAAAGCTTGCTGAGTATTTTAAAAGGTCAATAACCTTCATATTATCGTAGTAAAACACCTCTGATGGTAGGTATCCAATTTCCTTAGCAATTTCAGGTGCAGACTTTATGCAATCCTTACCGAAAATTGTGGCATTTCCACTGGTTGGGTGGATAAGCGCCAGCAAGGTTCTAATAGTTGTTGATTTTCCCGCTCCATTTGGTCCAATGAAACCAAATATTTCACCTTCCTCAACATTAAAACTTACATTGGTTATCCCCCTTGCCTTGCCATAGTTCTTTGTAAGATTTTTTATTTCTATCACATTCATTTTAAGCCCCCCAATTTTATTTATAAAACCATTCCTTGAACATCTCTATATAAACATCTGCCTCATCAATTATCCTGTCATAGTCAATCTTCCCTAAGGGTGTTAATTTTGCCTTTTTTATTTCTGTATTACTGATTCCTTCAAATGTCCAAATAATAATATTTATTGCCTTTTCCACATCTATTCCTTCCTTGAATCTGGAAACATCTATCCCTTCAAATGCTTTTTTCAGGTTGGTATCGGATAATTTATTAGTCCTTTCCTCAATTTCATTCTTTACCTCAATAGAATCCTCCTTAAATGCAACTTCAACAAACCTTATAATGTCCGGATATCTCTCCAGCATTTTGATCTTAACCATTGAAAATTGCCTTAGTCTTTCTATAATATTACTTTGGCTTAAGTTTATTTTATTGTAGAAATCATCCAATAAAACCTCTATACAGTAATCAAAAAGGAACAAATAGAGCTCTCTTTTATTTTTGAAATAATGAAACAGCAATCCCTTTGATATTTCAGCAGACTTTACAATCTCATTTGTAGATCCATTTTTGTAACCTTTTTGGGCAAATTCCTTTAAAGCTGCATTTAAGATTCTATTTTTTTTTTCGGATTCTAAACTAAGAAATTTTGAAATCATTCATTTATCATCCCTCTTTATGCATTTATTGTTGTTTTGACTACCCTGGTCAATTTCTATTATATATTTTTTGACCAGGGTGGTCAATATGGTTTTATGATTTATTTTTCGACTTTTTTTATCCCTTTATATATATTCATGAAAGTATAGAAAAAGCCAATGAATATTAATTTATATTCATTGGCTCAAGTACTACTTCTTTAATCGCTTCTACAACTCCATGTTCAAGATTACTCTTTGCAATAAACCTAGCATGTTTTTTTACCCCATCAGGAGCATTCGCCATTGCAT
>JARDZI010000103.1 GCA_029240935.1 Clostridiales bacterium | reverse complement strand
CTGCAGGAGGACACTGTATAAGTCCCATTATGGATTTTGCTGTTACAGTTTTCCCGCACCCTGATTCTCCAACAATTGCAACAGCTTCAGATTTATTTATACCAAATGATACTCCTCTAACAGCCTGAACTTCACCTGCATAGGTATGATATGATACTTTTAAATCCTTAACCTCAAGTAATGCTCCCATATTCATCCCTCCTATTGTCTTAGTCTTGGATCAAGTGCATCCCGAAGCCCATCTCCAAGCAGATTAAAGGCAAGAAATGTAAGACATATCACTGCTGCTGGAAATAGCAGCTCATGGGGATGCTGCGCCATTGAGCCCTGTCCCTCAAAAACAAGGACACCCCAGCTGGTATTGGGGGGTTGTACTCCAAGGCCTAAAAAACTTAAAAATGCTTCATCAAATATAAATGCAGGTATATCCATAGACATGTATACAATTATAGTTCCAATAGTATTTGGTATTAAGTGCTTCATCAATATTCTAGGGGTGCTCGCCCCAAGGGCCTTAGCTGCCATTATATACTCAGATTGTTTAAGCTGCATAACCTGACCACGAATAAGCCTTGCAATACCTGTCCATCCTGTTATACAAAGTGCTATTATTAGTGTCATTACACCTGGTTTTAGAACAAGAAGCAGTAGAATAACTACCAAAAGATATGGAACGCTTGATATTATCTCAATAGCTCTCATCATAATAAGGTCCACTCTTCCACCAAGGTATCCACATATACCTCCATATATACAGCCTACTAAAAGCTCTATAGCTGTTCCTGCGAAACCGATAACAAGTGATACTCTTCCACCTATCCATACTCTAGTAAATAGATCTCTTCCAAGTTTATCTGTCCCAAAGAGGTGTGCAAGAGAAGGGGATAGTTGAAGGGCATCGTAATTCTGATCATTAAGTCCATATTTTGAAAGAAAAGGCTCAACTATACACATTAAAATTATTGCTGAAAGAATAACAAGAGATAGTATTGCTACCTTGTTCTGCTTTAATCTTCTCCAAGCGTCCTTAAAGTAGCTTATATTGGGCCTTGCTATAAGTTCTGATTTTTCCAAATCAGAACCCTTTATTATAAATTGCTTTTTACTTAACTCAAGCATTTTTTACCCTCCTTCTTGTTATTAATGTCAAGCTTTATTCTTGGATCGATAATTACATAGGCTATATCAACAAGAAGTAAGGAAACAATATATAAAAAAGCGAAAAATACAGTTAAAGACATGACTACTGTATAATCTCTGTTCCCAATTGCCATTATAAGCTCTCTTCCAAGGCCTGGAATTGCAAATATTGACTCTATAACCATTGTTCCTGTAATTATACCTGCAATTCTTGGACCTAGAATCGTTACAACAGGCATAATTGCATTCCTCAAAATATGTTTATAGGTTATTGCAGTTTTACCAATGCCTTTAGACTTTGCAGTAAGTATATAATCCTGATTAACAACATCAAGTACTGATGTTCTCATAAATCTTGCATTTGATGCAATACCTGAAAAACATAGAGCAATAGTAGGAAGTATTGTATATTTAAATCCAGACAACCATGATGTACTGGAGGGCCACCCTACAATTGGTATTCCCATTTTCCCTCCTATGAACTGCTGTATAAGTATGGCCATAACAAAACCTGGAATGGAGATACCAACTAATGCAATGAATATAACAAGATAATCTACCCAAGTTGATCTATTAAAGGCTGCAATTATTCCAAGAAACAATCCAGCCATAAGTCCTAGCAGAACAGCCTGAAGGCCTAGTCTTGCAGATACTGGAAACTCATTTTTTATCATATCATTAACCTTTACTCCAGGCATTGTTATTGATTCTCCCATGTCACCTCTGACAAGATTGTACAGGAAGGTTCCATACCTTTTATAAAGAGGTTCATCAAGTTTGTATTTTTTTCTTATTGCTTGTTCTACATCTGGAGGTAGCATTTTTGCTCTATTACCTATGGGGTCACCTGGAATTAAATTTACAAGTATAAAAGTAAGTGTTGATATTATAAAAAGCGTTACAAACATAATAGATATTCTCTTGATAACATACTTTATCAACAATATTCCTCCTTTCACGACTAATAAACATAGAATTTTTATTTATATAAGTTAATTATTTTCAAATTGAGAAAAGTCTGTGCTACAATTGCTATGAAAGCCAACGCCAAAGGCGTTGTCATCCTGAGCATAGTGAAGGATCTTAGGTTAAGTACTAACAAGATTCTTCGTTAATGCTCAGAATGACAGAGCCCACCTTTCATCCTTTTGTGTGCCAGCATGCTGGCATACAAAAGGATGAAACTTGTAGGGGCGAACAGTGTTTGCCCGTGGCGTACCAACAATCTGGGTCAGCCTTTAATTTATTATGCCCAAATCGGGCGAACACTGTTCGCCCCTACGGGTAGGCTGAATGTGGGGAGTTTCATACTAATCAAAAGCCTTTTAAAATTGTCAAAAACTAATTCTTCCCAGAAATAAATGCATCTCTAAAGCTTATTCTTCCTGTAAAAACTGGGTAGGAAATATTATTTAAATATTTGTGTGCATATGATTGAACATCTGAATAATAATATGGTGCAAGAGCAAAATCCTTTGCAATTAATAGTTCTTCTGCTTCCTTAAAATTACTCATCCTTTTGTCTGGATCAGGTTCATAAAGTGCATTATTTACAAGCTCATCAAAACGAGGATTATTATATTTTCCATCATTGTTTGGATTATCTGAGCGTAAGAATTCCAGCATAGAAAACACATCATTATAATCAGAACCCCAACCACCAGTTATTAAATCAAAATTACCTTCAGCTCTGTCACTATAATAAGTATTTGTATCAAGAGCAAATTTAATATCAATTTTTATGCCAAGTTTATCCTGCCACTGCTTTTGTGCATATTCTGTCTGGGCTTTTGTATTTGTTGTTGCCTTTGAAGAATATAAAGTGATTGTAACAGTTGAAGGATCAGTTATATTCAATTCCTTTAACCCCTCCATAAGCACAGCTTTAGGATCTTTGTTTTCTGTCATTACTTGTTTAAGTGGTTCATCAACATTTGACCTGAAATTCTTATCTCCTACTAAAAGTCCTGAAGGCACCATGCCATAGGCTGGTATAAATCTATCCCAGAGTACTTTAAGCATTTCTTCTCTATTAATAGCAAGTGACAAAGCTTTTCTTACATTTACATTTGCAAGATATTTATTTTTAAAGTTAAATACATAAAAGAAGGTTGATGCTTGAGATCCAGTTATGTGGTAAATATCACCACTCTTCGCAATATTCGCAAGCTGAGAGATAAGATCTTTATTTGATGCTCCCATTGCATCAAACTGTTTTGCCTGAAACATCTGGAAAATAGTCGCTGGTTCATTAACTATAGGACAAACTGCCTTAGTTATTTTTATATTTGCAGCATCCCAATATTGTTCATTTTTTGTATAAACTATTTTAGCTTCCTTCTGATATTCGGAAATAACAAAAGGTCCATTATACACCATTTTTGCATATTCAGTACCTACACCATATTGTTCTCCTAATTCATTAAACTTGTCTTCTCTTTGCGGTGACAAGCAGCAAAATATAAGCCTTTTTTCAAAACCATCTATTGGTTTTGTAAGAGTAAGCTGTAATGTTTTATCATCAAGAGCTTTTATCCCAACGTCTTCAAGCTTGCATGTACCTGCAATAAATTCAGGCACTCCTTTGATAGAATCCAAGAAATGCATATAATCAAATGCATTTTCTGGATTTATAAGTCTTTTCCATGAAAATTCATAATCCTTTGCACTCACTGACTTTCCATCTGACCATTTGTTATCCCTAATTGTAAAGGTATATACTGTCCCATCAGCAGAAACGTCCATTTTTGACGCACCCGCCAGTACAATTGAATTTTCTCCATTCACAACCGCTTCCCTAAATAGACATTCATTAACATGACTTAAGGTTGTAAATGAATCTACATCGTTTACTGCAGATGGATCAAGGGATGAAAATTGATTCCCTAAAAGGTTAATTGTCTGATCAGCATCTAATTCACCGGTTTTAGTTTTGGTTACTGTTATTTCACTACAACCTGACAGTATAGTTGTTGCCATAAGGCATACTGCCAATAAAACGCCAAGAATTTTCTTCATTTTTATTCCCCCTAAAAAATTTAATTATAATAAGCTGCCGCTTACTATCCAAATAACTAAAAAAAGTAACTTATTGTATAATTTTCACTTACATATAAAATTTACCATGATATAATTAATAGTATAAGAAGGACAAGACAAAACTGTCCGGGACAAATATTTTTTTTAGCGAGGTTTTTTTATGAAAGAAACTGTAATGTTTGGCAAATGCCTTAATGAACTGTTAACTGTGAAAGGTTGGTCTTCAGCAAGGCTTTCACGGGAACTCAATCTTGATTCTTCCTACATAAGAAAATGGATAAAGGGAGAGCGTGTCCCACCAATAAAATCTGATTATGTAGAGCAGATTGTAAACAGCCTTTGTTCTTTTAACATAAATGAGGCTGAAAATCATAAAAATGATTTTCTCTCAGCCCTTGATAACATGGAAATAGATTATAATATTAATGGTAATATAAATGATATACTTTTGAAGGTTTTGACAAAATGTCAATTATATTCATTGAAATTTGATGCATCAGAAAGAATGCTGAAATCCTCATCCTCCGAAGAGGATATTATTAATTTATTATTTAAAATAGGAAATAGTAATAAAAAAAATACTCCTATTGATTATGCTTCAGGCACTAATGCAAAGGAATATACTATACCTTCCTATATAAAGGGAAGGCAGCAAATATTATATGCATACACAGCTCTTCTAAAAGCAGCAAATAAATGCTCTTTACCAACAAATATTATTACTACCTTTCAGAGTGCCAATTATTTTTTTGATGGATTTAAAGACCTGGAGGAATGCTATGATAATGAAATAGAAGCTCTTCTTAATAAGGACTTTACTATTTATCAGCTTTTACAACTTGATACAAATGTTGCCCGTTCAATAAAAATCGTTAAAAAAATTATTTATCACTTAGGTGTTGATAAAAAATTTTTTCCTTTCTATTTTGAACAGTATTTTACAATGTATCCTGCCTGTGAAATACTTATTATTGAGAACATCGGTGCCCTTATATGTTTTTCCACTTTAGGTGCTGCCTATATAGACTCGTGTTTTTTTTATAATGACTCTATTATAGTAAAAGATCTTTTTAACTACTATTTTATGATGATTGAAGAAACAAAGCCCTTACTAAGAATACAAACCTCCTCTGATGATTATTTTATTGAAAGAACTGAATTGGACAAAAAAAATGGTGACCTATTATGCATAAGAAGTAGCCCTGATATGATTACTATACCCTATGAGCTATGGGAAAAATATCTAATTCGTACAATTCCAAATTCAATTGAACGAGAGGAGCACATGAAAAGAATTCGTATCACCTTTAATTACTTCAATGAACATATTAAAAGATATAAATTCTTTAATATTTGCTCAATACAATCAATTGAGTATTTACTACAAAATAAAGCATATCTATATGGCTCTCTTTACTGTCAACCTGAACCAGAAGATATTGCAAGGCATATAGAAAATATTATATATCTGCTCAGAACCTACGAAAATTTTCAACTGGCACTTATTAATGAAAATCAGATTGAATTATCACCGTCAATCCCTTGGCGAGTAAAGGGTGATTATGCAGTGACAATAGATATGTGGTACGCGGATATAAATGAGGACGGAATAGCTACCGGTAAATTTTTAACTATTACAGAGAGTACAATCGCTGAATCTTTTAGAAATTACTATTTTGATATATGGAATAGAATAACTCCAAAATACCGTGACAAAAACTATATAATAAGCTGGTTAGAAGACCAATTAAACTGGTATAAAAGTGAGAACTTATTAAAATAAATAGTAAAATTCATGGTAAAAAAACAAGGCCAGCATTTTTTGCTGACCTTGTTTTTTGGGTGTAGCCGAGGGGAATCCAACTATATTTAATGTTTGCATATCCCCAATTCATATACTTTCCTACATTTAAATAGGTAATATCAACTGTATATAATAGTATTTACCAAATACAATTAAAGAAGAACTTCAAAGTTGATAATTTGTATTATCTGCTTTTTCTTGTATTTACTATAATTTCTCTTATCTTTTTGGCATTTGTAGTAATGTCTTCCTTTGCTCCCTTAGTTAAAAGCCCACCAAAGCCTACTGCATCAACTCCGTTTTTTAGCCATACTTCTAAATTGTCCAAGTTAGCTCCTCCAGATGCCAATATGGGCATATTAGGAATTGGTGTTTTTATTACAGAAACCAGGGTCGGTCCGTAAAAATTTGAAATTGGGAAAGCCTTAATGTATGATGCTCCAACTTCCAATGCTTCTACCATTTCAGTAATTGTTGTGCAGCCTGGAGCATAAGGAATTTGATAGCGGTTGCTTACTTTAGCAACTTCCTTACTGAAATTTGGAGCGATAATAAACTTAGCACCAGATAGAATAGCAAGTCTTGCTGTTTCTGCATCTAAAACCGTTCCTGCGCCTACTAATAATTCGTCTCCAAACTTATCATTAAGAGCCTTAATCACATCTCCTGCATTAGGTAAGGTATAGCTGATTTCTAGTACATCTACTCCTCCTGCTAAGCATCCTTCCGCTATTTCTATACCTCTTTCGATTGTTTCAGTTCTAACAATTGCCATAGCACCTGTTGTTTCTATTCTATTAATTATATCCGCTTTAAACATAATTTCCTCCATTTCTAGTAAAAAGGCAATTTATAGTTCTTACTTTTTATTGATCAACTATCAATAGTAATAAGAGTAATAAAGGTAACCTAAAAGTTTTTTCTAATCCTCGCCTATTATCTATGCTTCAAAGGCTCTTATATAATTCATAACTTCTTCAGCACTTACTGCATTATCTAAAACATTGTAGAACTCTTCTTTATCCAGCAGTTCTGCTAATTCTGCCATAGCTTGAAGATGTGTATTTTGATCTACAGCACTTAGACTAAATACATATTTAACTGGATCATTAGCCTCATTTCCAAATTCTACTGGATGTTCTAGGGTTGCAATACCTATTGCAATTTCCTTTGCACCAGCTTCTGGTCTTGCATGTGGAAGAGCTACATGCCTTGTTATTACAATATATGGGCCTACCTCTTTAGCAGTATTTATCATTGCATCAATGTAGGAAGCAGTTATTTTATTGTTTTCCAATAAAGCAGAAGCTGACTTTCTAACAGCATCTTCCCAATCATTGGCTGATACTTTAAGGCGAATAAGATTTTCATTAATTATTTTACTTAGCATAGATTTTTCTCCTTTAAATGTTATATTTTCAACTCTAATGAAATAAGATACAAGTTTATCAAAAGCATACTTCATAAAAATACTCTTATTGCTATTTTATAATACATATAATATATAAACTTTAATATCTTCTACACCTATAATTTTAAATTCTATCACTGTTATTTTCAATCTAATTTTAGTTCAAGTTTTGTATATGAAAATGACATAAGATGTTCTAAAATATCTATAATTAAACTTCCTCTGTATTTCAAAGTCACATCATATCTGAAATACCTTCAAATATGCTAAATATACAAATTATCAAAATCTTTTACTGATTTTGCAAATCCCTCTCTAATTATGTCCACATCGATTTTAGTAATTAAGAAATTTATTTTGTCTTTGTATTTTTCTATTAATTCTAGTTTTCCAATTATTCCAAAGCCTTTTTTATATCTTTGGCATGCATCTACAACTTTATTAATTGCCTCAATTTCAAGAGGATTAAAATAGTCTCCTGGAATTCTGAGTGAAATAGCCAAATCTGCAGGTCCTATGATAACTGCATCTATTCCTTCTACTGAAACAATTTCATCAATATTTTTTACTCCCAGCTCTGTTTCTATTTGTGCAATTGAGATTACTGATTCATTTAACTCATTCATATTATCTCTGTGATTGCCAGATGGCCTATAATTAGTATTTGCTCCTCCAGCATATCCTCTATTTCCAATAGGTGGATATTTAGACCATTCAACAAGTAATTCAGCCTGTTCTCTATTTTCAATCATTGGAACCATTACACCAGTTGCTCCGCAATCTAATGACCTTGATATATCTCCTCTAGCTAACTGAGGAACTCTTACAAATGCTGGGACACCAATGGCATTACCCATCAATATTAAATTATGCAGTGTCTCATAAGTGTACATTCCATGTTCACAATCATAGAATAAAAAATCCAATTCTGCGTTTTTAGCTAAAATTGTAATTGATGGGTTAGTTAGAATTTTTATAAAACACCCATATAATTTTTCATTTAGCATTTTTTCCTTAATTCTCATTAATCTCGCCATCCTTTTTTTACTCATAATTAGAACAAAGAGCCAAAGCATGGCTCTTTGTTTGAACACTGACAAACATATTCAAGATATTTTTACTAATTAATGAATAACTGATTGAATAAACTGAGTAATTTTATATAGTATTGTTCCAACAATATTGTAATCAACATTCGGGAAGGAAGCTCCTACGATTCCTAATTGAGCAAATACAGGATATAGCATTAATGGTAAGCTTACTAACAGTATTCCTGCTATAAAGGATCCTGCAATACATCCTTTCCAACCACCAGTTGAGTTACCGAATACTCCTGCAGTTCCGCCTGAGAAGAATGCAATACTTGCTGATGGAATCATAACTATAGGGCTCTTTACTAGAATCATAACTGCCATTGCAACTAAACCAGCTGCATATGCACTTATGAAGCCAAGAATAACAGCTGTTGGTGCAAATGGGAAAACTGAAGGGCAGTCAACCGCTGGACGTGAATTAGGTATATATTTTTCTGAAATAGCAACGAAAGCTGCTGTAATTTCTGAAATAAACATACGTACACCTGTAATTAAAACATGCATACCAGCTGCAAAAGTTAATCCCTGAAGTAATGGGAATACAAGCCAGTGAACATTTTTAGCTAATTCCTGTGTAGCTTCTTGTCCTGCTGCTATAGCTGCAACATAGAATATTATAACCATAACAACTGCAACACACATTATGAAGTCTCTAAAAAGTGACAACCATTTTGGGAATTTAAAGTTTTCTGTACTGTGCTCTGGATTTCCTACTTTTCCACCTAAAAATCCTGAAAAAGCATAAGCAAGATGATTATAATGTCCAATCGCTAAAGCATCGCTACCTGTGATTTTTCGCATATATTTTTGGCATAAGCCTGGCAAGGATGCAGCACTAAATCCTAAAAGGGTACCACCAACAATTATTGTTACGATATTGCTTACGTTACATGCTTTTAATACTAATGTTAAAACACATGCAAAATATAAACTGTGTTGTCCAGTTAAAAATATATTCTTAAATCGTGTAACTCTTGCAAAGAATAGATTCATTGCAAATCCGATTATCATTACTATAGCAACTATTGTACCATATTCGTTTTGTGCAAGAGCAGTGGCAGCTTCAACCTGTGTAACTACTCCTGTAATACCAAATCCCTTTTGAAATAGTGTATTAAAGTTACCTAATGCTCCACCTATAGCTGAGCTACCAATACCAAATACTAAAAATCCTATAATTGTTTTTGCTGTACCTTTAATAACATCATCAACAGATTTCTTTTGTAATATAAGACCGATCATTGAAATAAGTCCAACAAGAATTCCTGCATTACTTAATAAACTAATAACAACTTTCATCTATAATTCCTCCTATTTCTTATTATTTCTAAACTCTAAAAAGCCTTCTATTCCCTTTTTTATTTCTTCTTTATCCATTAAATTCTTTATTGCTATACAGTATGGCACTCTATCTTTTACGTCATCTGTTATATCTGACATTGTTACAATAAAATCCCAATTACCACCCTCAATTGCATCAAGGTTAGAATGTTCAGCTTTAATTGGGTATTTGTTTTCATTTATTACCTGATCAACCTTGATTTTAAGCAGCATACTGGATCCCATACCTGTTCTGCAAGCTACTAATGCATTGTACATGATTTCTCCTCCTCTCTTATTTTGTATTAAAAATTATATATTAATCCAGCACCTTCCTTCATAGTTGATTAGCTGTTATAACAGCGCTACGGTCATCATCTTCAAACCAACCATTCCGAAGGTGCCAGTAAACACCTTGGAGTAAAATTTCTAGTTAAACATTTTATCCTTAAGCCAGTTTATAATAATTTAACATCTCTTTAATTTTTTCAACAGCTTCCTTGTTCGGCTCTGTCACCGGAAGCCTTGCAGGTCCTACAGGAATGCCTGATAGCTCAACTGACTTCTTCAAAACAGATGGAACTGTTCCTAACTTAAGAACTCCTCGAAGTACATCAATATCCTTCTGTGCCTTTTCTGCAGCTTCCATATCACCCTTTAGGAAGTTCTGATAAATAGAAACATCCAGTTCTGTAAGCAGGTTAGATGTAGCTGCAATTGCTCCTGCTGCTCCAACTTCTAATGCTTTTAAAATTAATGAATCTGATCCTGATAATACACAGAAGTCCTGACCTTTTGCAACTTCAATGTAGCTATTGATATTTTC
>JARDZI010000102.1 GCA_029240935.1 Clostridiales bacterium | reverse complement strand
TGCCAACAGCTGACCACGCTTTTGAGTGTGCAGGGATACATGTTTTTAAAATAGGTTCTTTCTGGATGATGATGCCTCAGTCAGCCGTGGGCGGCTGACGCTACAAAACAAGACAATACAATACAATGTAATGAAATGCAAAGGCCTTGATATCAATGCTTTTTTTAAATAAAGCCTAGATTTAAAAGTTATAAACTATTGTGCGCTAAGAATAACTATTGATTTTTATCTGTAATTAATAATAGAATGAGAGTGAAGATTACATGAACTGCAGGAGGTGTATAGCATGTACAATGATATTGTTTTAGATCATTTTTCTGACCCTAGGAATGCTGGTGAAATCCCTGATGCAGATGGTATTGGACAGTTTGGTAACCCTGCAGATGGTGACAATATAAAAATTTATATTAAAATAAAAAACAATATATTGACTAATGTAAGGTTTAAGACTTTTGGATGTGGAGCGGCAATTGCTGCGAGTAGTATGGTTACTGTAATGGCTATTGGTAAAACCATAGATGAGGCATTGAGCATTAGAAATGAAGCTGTTGCAGAAGCATTGGGAGGCTTACCAGAGAATAAATTAGCATGTTCTAATATAGCGGCAGATGCATTACACAATGCCATAGAGGATTATTTAAAAAAGCAAAATAGAGAATAATATTTATTTTCTTAATGTGGAGGGTTTCTATGATTTTATCAAGAGAACTAATAAACAGATACTTAAGGCATATCATTATTCCTGAGATCAGTGGTCAGGGACAGAAAAAAATAATTGAAGCAAATATATTTATATGTGGGGATGAGGTTAAGGCTGCAACCTATTTGATTTACTATTTAGCTGCAGCTGGGGTCGGAAACATTTCATGTTTTTTTATAGATGGGAATGGTTATGAAAAACTATTTGATAATGTGAGGAAGCTAAATAATGATTGCACAATTAAATTAATTGACATTAAAACTCTAAATCAAGAGAACCCTTGTTTTTTAGAAAAGGACTTTTCGATAAGTGTATTTTTATTGAAGAGAAATAGAATTAATGATGTTCTAATAAATTACCCTGCTATTGAAAGTGCTTCTAAATCATCATCAACTATTTTTGCTTTGTATGATGGGTGGAGGGGATTTATCCAGTTTTTTAATAATTCAGATGACTTAAAAAGGATACCATTAAATACTAATGATGTAAGTAATTATGAGTTTCAGGAAAAATTAGAAGTAGAAGGTAGTATCTTTTCAACAGGTATTCTAGGTGCAATTGGAGCAATAGAAGTAATTAAATATATCCTAGACATGTGTTCAAAATGTGAAAAACCTCTATTCATTGATCTTTTATCAATGGAATTTAATAGAAGTGATACTATTAATTTTAGAGATTTTTTCGCTAATAATAGGTACGAAAAAAACTTTGAAAAGGAAAAGAGTATATCAGAAAATAAAGATAGGGTAAAACCACATAATTTCTCAAAATCTCTTAAGGATTGCAAGGTTTTAATAGTAGGTACAGGTGGTCTTGGATCTCCTGCAGCATTAGCATTGGCAAGTGCAGGTGTTGGAACAATAGGGTTAGTGGACTATGATTCAGTTGAGGCAAGCAATCTTAATCGGCAGATATTACATTCAACCTCAAGAATAGGTATGTCTAAGGTGGAATCTGGAAAGGAATTTATAAAAAGCACTTATAAGGATATTGATATAATCACATACAATGTTAGCTTAAACAAGAATAATGTTATGGATATAATAAGTGAATATGATGTAATTATTGATGGGGTTGATAATTTTCCTACCAGATATCTCTTAAATGATGCATGCTATTTCGCAGGCAAACCTATGATAGAGGCTGGTGCAGTGCGATTTAGCGGCCTTAATATGACCATTCTTCCAGGGGTTGGACCATGTTATAGGTGCTTATTTCCAGACATTCCCGAGTCAGGCAGTATACAAAGTTGTGCTGAAGTAGGTGTATTAGGTCCTGTGCCTGGAGTAATGGGATTTATTCAAGCAGCTGAAACTGTTAAATTGCTTACAGGGAAAGGTGAACTTCTGGTAAATAAGATAATGTATTTTGATGCAATGGATTTTGATTTTGATGTTATAAGTGTTGATAAAACAACAAAATGTAAGTTATGTGGGAATGCACCCTCTATTACAGAATTAATGGAATATGATTTTACTTGTGAAAAAAAGAATTAATTGAGATATAGTAAAGGTGGCGATTCAAAGTTAATCTTATTTAATTTTGAATCGCTACTTTTACTAACAGCTTTTATATTAATATAAAGCTATGTCAAAGTTTAGTGTTGATATTGAAACCCTTGTAGCGTCAGCCGCCAATGGCTGACCAGGGCATCATTAGCCAGGGGAAACCCGTATTTGAAACAAAGAATCCTTGCACCCCCGAGAGAGCGGTCAGCTGTAGGCAGCTGACGCTACAATAGGATTATTGAATTTCAACATCTTTCTTAAACATAGCCTAATATAAAAGCAGGGTATAAAATAATATTAAAAAATATTACAACTAGTAGTTGCAATATACAACAGTTTGGTGTTACAATTATAATGAGGTGATAAATAATGGAAGAACAAGGGGGAAATTATTTAAGAGAATTGATAAGAATACTGATTAGAAACTTAGGAGTTCTTGAAAAAAGTGAAGCCTCCTGTTGTGGAACAACAATCGCACAGTGTCACGCTGTAGTGGAGATAGGAAGAAAAGAAGTGGTATCACTAAACGAACTATCAGAATTATTAGACTTAGATAAGAGCACAATGAGCAGAACCATAAATAACCTTGTTGGGGATAACCTGGTTATCAGAGAAATACATCCAGAGGATAGAAGGTATGTAACAATTGAATTAACTGAAGAGGGAAAAAAAGTATTTAATAGCATTGAGGACAGCATGGAAATATATTATCAAGAGATATTAAAATCAATTCCTGAGGATAAAAGAGAACAAGTCCTTGAAAGTCTTCAGCTTTTGACTGAAGCTGTAAAACAAAATAAATGCTGCTAATTTGAAAGGAGAATGGTTATGAATAATGATATTAAGGGTAAAGTAAAAGAATACTATGGAAGTATTGCTAAAAAGGTAGATAATAAGTCAAAATGCTCATGTGGATGCGGAACTTCCTGCTGTGGCGATATGACAAATAGTAACTTGTACTCAAGTGAATATATTGCTGATCTTCCAGTAGAAGCAGTAAATGCATCACTAGGATGTGCAAATCCTATAACATTTGCAGAGCTAAAGGAAGGTGAAATTGCCCTTGATTTAGGAAGCGGCGGAGGAATTGATGTATTTATTGCATCAAAGTATGTAGGTAAAAGTGGTAAGGTTTTTGGACTTGATATGACAGACGAAATGCTTGTACTTGCTAATAAAAACAAAGTTAAAATGGGAATTAACAATGTGGAATTTATTAAGGGATATATTGAGGATATTCCAATGAAGGATGAAGCTATTGATGTAATACTATCTAATTGTGTAATAAATTTGTGTGAAGATAAGGAAAAGGCTTTAAAAGAAGTATACAGGGTACTAAAGACAGGTGGAAGGTTAGCGATTGCTGATGTAGTAATATTGAAAGATGTACCTCAGGATATAAAACAAAACATGGAAATGTGGGTTGGATGTATTGCAGGAGCATTACCTACCCAAGAGTATATTCAAATACTTAAAAAGGTAGGTTTTAAGGATGTTGAAATCCTGCCCGTAAATGTATATACAAAGGAAATAATAGAGAGTATTGTTAATGAGAAAAAATTAAATGATTTATATGAGAATATGGATAAAAACATGATAGATGGGGCCTTTGCAGGTGCTTATGTAAAGGCAATAAAGTAGGTGATATAATGATATACAATACAAGAGAAGCAATTATGAATGATGCATCTCAAATAGCGAAGATATACAATGAAGGTATTGAGGATAGAATTGCAACATTAGAAACAAATTTAAGAAATGAAGAGAATGTTGAAGGATGGTTTAAAGGCAGTAGTGGAAAACATAAGATACTAGTTATCGAAAATGAGGATGGATTGGTTGTTGGATGGGCTTCATTGAATATGTTCAACTCAAGATGTTGTTATAGCGGAGTAGCAGATATATCAATATATATTAAAAGAGATATGAGGGGAAAGGGCATAGGGAAAATACTGCTAAAATATCTTATTGAAACTGCAAAGGAACAGGAATTTCATAAACTTGTTTTAAGTACCTTTGATTTTAATGAAGCAGGCAAGAGGCTTTATAAATCATTCGGATTCAGGGTAGTTGGGACATATATGAATCATGGAGTTCTTGATGGCAAATTTGTAAATGTAACTATAATGGAATTGCTGCTTACACGCATTATTGAATGAGTCTATTGACTTAAATATACTTAATATTATATACTTATAAAGGTTTCTATTTTGATATTATTATCATAAGGGAGTAACTAGCGTATATTTATGCGTTGCAATGTCAACATACTGATGGGTTACCATCTGGCTTGCATTAAATAGTGAGACTTATGTATGGCTATATAGCTGTACATGAGTCTTTTTGTATATTAATATTATTTTACGGAGGAAAAAATATGAGCTTAATGGGAATATTTTTAATTGCAGTGGGTTTGTCAATGGATGCTTTTGCTGTTGCTATTTCTAAAGGGATAACTATGAAAAAGCTAAGAATAAAAAGCGCATTGAAAATCGCTGGTTTTTTTGGTTTTTTTCAAGGGTTTATGCCCTTCATTGGGTGGTTAGTGGGGGTAAAGTTTAATAATTATGTTGTAAAATTCGATCATTGGATTGCGTTTATTCTTTTAGTTTCTATTGGTGGGAAGATGGTGTATGAAGCATATAAAAACCAGGATGAGTGTGCAGTTGATGTTACTTCTGATAGGGAAGAAGCATTAAGCAACAAGATACTGTTTATACTTGCAATAGCCACAAGTATTGATGCTCTTGCAGTTGGAGTTAGTTTTGCATTTCTTCAGGTTGAAATTGTTAAATCGGTTATTATGATAGGAGTAATCACATTTATTATATCCTTTATAGGTGTAGTAATGGGTAGAAAGCTTGGGTGCTTATTTCAAAAAAAAGCTGAAATATTTGGAGGTATTATTCTAGTATTTATAGGTGTTAAGATTTTATTTGAGCATACAGGGTTTGGCTCTCTTTTATTTGCAATGTTTAAATAACTAGTAAAAATATAAGTTAATATATTCTATGATACTCTAAAAATTACAAACAAAGGTTGTACAAAAACGCCTTTGCTTGTAATTTTTTTTGTAATAGCAGATTTTGAACAAATATATGTTTTAATTAAAAGAAAATACAGAATATTGTAATAAAAAGGCCAATTCTGTTAGAAAATGCTATAAAACTATTGTTAGAGTTGAACTTATGTAATACAATTATTACAAGAAAATAATTAATTTAGAATTCTTTACAGTTAGCTAATAGGATAAAACATACTAGGAGAGGAGTAAATTATGGTGCAAAAAAGGAGAGTACATTATTCTAAATTCTGCATTTTATTTTTTTTACTTATTTCTCTTTTTTTTATTGGAGAAATAAATGTAGATGCATCGGATCAGCCTAAAAATGTTTTAATTCTAAACTCTTATCAAAAAGGTTTGAGTTGGACAGATGACCAGACTAATGGTATTGTAAATATTTTAAAAGAATCTGAAATTAAATGTAATATTGCAGTTGAATACATGGACTGGAAGAATTATCCCACCAAGGAGAACCTTGATAAATTATATGAGTATCTTAAATATAAATATATAAATAAGTCTATAGACTTAATTTTAACTACAGATGATGCTGCCCTTGATTTTGCTCTTAAAAACAGAAAACAAATTTTCTCAAATGCTCCAATTGTTTTTTCGGGGCTGAATAATTATAGTGCTGGAGAAATAACAGAAAGCTATGAAAATGCTACTGGCGTATTTGAAAGAATAGATCCTGAAAAGACAATAGAAGCTGCGTTAAAGATTAACCCAAAATTTGAAAACGTTTATGTACTATTTGATGATTCGGAAAGTGGAATATTAATTGGAAGACAAACAATTAATACAATTAATAGTTTATATCCACAGCTAAAGGTATCAACCTTAAATGGAAAAGAGCTAGAGGATGTTCTTAATGAAGTAAAGCAAATTTCTGGTGAGAGTATAATACTTATTACAACCTACTATCAAGAAGGGAATGGGGTGGTTGCTGGATTTGAAGAGTTTTGCAGATTAGTTAGCCAAAACAGCATCGTACCAGTTTATAACATTTTTGAATTTGGAATTGGAAATGGTGTAATAGGTGGCAGCATGGTAAGTGGGGAAACTCAAGGTGAAAATGCAGGTGAGATGGCAGTTGAATTTCTGAATGGAACTAGTATTTCTGACATACCAATGGAATGGGCGAAAAATACTCAATTCATATTTGATTATAATGAATTAAAAAGATTCAATATTCCTTTAAGCAGTATTCCTAAGGATAGCACTATTGTAAATAGTCCTTTCTCATTTTTTGAAACTTATAAAAGTCTTGTTATTACAGTTCTAATAATAATCAGTATGCTGGTAACATTTATTTTTATTCTACTATTTTATTTGAGAAAAATTACCAGGATGAAAGAATCACTATTACTAAAAAACAAGGAATTATCAGAGCTCTATGAAGAATTATCATCTACTAATGAAACATTAAAACAACAGTATAATAAGCTTAACAAGGCTCAGTTAGATTTAGTAACAAGTGAAAGAAAATATTCTTTACTATATGAAAAGATGTTGAATGGATTCTTCATATTTGAGCCTGTGCTAAATAAAGAAAATAAAATTATAGATATACGATTCATCAATGTGAATCCAGGATTTAGTACTCAGACAAGGTTGGCAGTAAGGGATATCATAGGAAAGACATGGACTCAAGCCTTTGGTTATCCAAATCGCGAGCTTGAGGTATATCAAAATGTATTATCAACTGGAGAAGGAGAACGCTTTGAAACATATTATCCAGATGCTAATGTTTACTATTTAGTGAATGCATTTAAAATAAATGATCATCAGGTAGGCAGTGTGTTTGATAATATTACGGAATACAAGCTTGCTATTAAAGAAATTAAAAAATTAAATGAGGTGCTAGAGCAGCGTGTAATGGATAGAACCAGGGAATTACAAAAGGCTGTTAATGAGCTTGAGTCATTTACATACACCGTATCCCATGATTTAAAATCACCACTAAGGGCTGTTGATGGATACAGTAGGATTATATATGAGGACTATGGAGAAAAGCTTAATGAAGAGGTAAATGAAGCTATACTTGGTATAAGAACCATTTGTAATGATATGATTGAAATGATAAATAGGTTGCTTGAATATTCTACAACATCAAGGACGGAGTTATGTAAAGAAGTAATAAGCTTCGAAGAAATTTTTGCTAAGATATTTAACGAATTACATTCTGTTGAAAATGATAGGGAAGTAAAACTTATAATTGAAACAAGGCTTCCTAAAATAAATGCAGACAAAATAATGATTAGACAAGCTGTATACAACCTATTGTCTAATGCATTTAAATTTACTAAAAATCAAGATAAGGCAGTAATACATATAGGAAGTACCTTAACAGAAAATGAATACATATTTTATATTAAGGACAATGGTGTTGGCTTTGATATGGAGTTTTCTTCAAAGCTTTTTGGACTATTTCAAAGGCTACACACCAGTGAAGAGTTTGAAGGAAGTGGCATAGGTCTTGTGACAGTAAAGAAAATTATAGAAAAGCATGGGGGAAGAGTATGGATTGAAGGAAAGGTTAATGAGGGAACAACAGTATATTTTACATTACCTTTTGAATAGAATATTTTAATGTTAGGAGTGATTAAATGCTCACTGTAATGATTGTTGATGATATGGATTATGCAAGATTGGAGCTTAGAAGATTGAAGCTCTGGGGTGAAAAGTCTGGATTTTGCATTGTAGAAGAAGCAAAAAATGGAAGGGATGCATTATTAAAGCTTGATTCAAAGTCTGTTGATTTAATTATAACTGATATTAAGATGCCAAAGGTTGATGGGATAGAATTGTTAAAAAAAATAATGGAGAAGAATTTATGCTCCTGTATTGTTCTTTTAAGTGATTACAGTGATTTTAGCTATGTAAGACAAGGCTTAGTTTTAGGTGCCTTTGATTACCTAAAGAAGCCTGTAAATGAAGCAGAATTTGAAAAGCTTTTAGGGAGAGCAAAGGAGTATATTTTAAGTAAAAAGAAAGAATTTGAAAGGATAAAGCAGCTAGAGGAAAAGCTTGAAGAAAAGGTAGGGGTATATTTTCCAAAGGCTGATGTTAATCAAATTATTAGGCTTATTGAGGCTGGTGATTTTAAGGCAATTATTGCTGGGGAGAATATTGTTCATGTAATTTGGGTTAATTCAAGTCAAGACATAATAAAGGTAGAAAGTGTCCTTAAAAGTGTTATGTGTGAAATAACAAAACATATATTTGAAGGGTACATATGGCTTGATAAGTTCTTAAGTATTTCCCGGATAGAAAATATTGATTTCTCAGGCTGTGAGACACTAGAAGCCATTTGTAAAGAATTTAGTTGCATTATTAGAAAAATAACATCCACTATTTATATGCTAAACTATAGTAATAGTGGAAGTGAAATTGTAAATCAAGTTTGCAACTATGTATTGGATAATGTAGATATCCAGATTTCTTTAGGACTGGTAGCAGATAAGCTTCATATGAATAAGACATATATTAGTGAGTCCTTTAAGCAAAAAACAGGTATAGGATTTGTAGAATATCTTACAATTGTTAAAATGGAGAGGGCAAAAAAGCTTATAATTGAAGAGAATCTTAAAATATACGAAATTGGAACAAACCTTGGGTATAAGGATATAGAGTATTTTAGTAGGCAATTTAAAAAATACACTGGATATACTCCTGTTGAATATCGACAAAACAATACAAAAAAAGATAGATAAATACAAAAACCGAAAAAAATCAAGGTAATAACTTGAATTTTTTCATTCTTAAGTAAAGGATAATCTTGTACCATATAACTATGGAACAGAAGTATCCTTTACTTTTTTGTGAAAGGGAGAGTTAAATGAGTTTTAAATTATCAGTGTTAATTAGTAATTTGAAAAAAAACAATAGACATGAGAAATTAGCTGAATTATATATAGGCGAGCCTAAAAGAATTTCCCAAAAAATATTTTTAGCATATATAAGTGTCGGCACTTTATGGATAGTTGTATCAGACCTTATTACTGGGTATTATTTAGGCGAAGAAGAAACCATAACCTTTATTAATTTAATAAAGGGAGAAATATTTGTACTGGTAACTGGGATACTTGTTTATTTTTTAATTTATGGAGAGCTAAGAAGGACAAAAATTATTGAGGATGAACTAGTAAAAAATTATAATGACATTACTCAAAGCAATTTGGAACTAGAGAAGGCTTATAGTAAGTTATTTTCCTCAGAGAATATTTTAAGACAGCAATATGAGCAAATTATGGAAAGTCAGCAAAAACTTATTGAAAGTGAAGAAAGATATAGGCTTATTTCTGAGGCAACCAATGATGCTATTTGGGAAGAAAAAAATGGTGTGCGGGTTTATACAGAGAAGTGGTATGAAGTTACTGGTTATGATAAAGAGGAATTTGAAAGGATTGAGGATTGGCAAAAATTAATACATCCAGAGGACAAACCTAAAGTTTTTGAAAAAATGCATGATCATGTAAAAAATAAAACTCCCAATTATAAATTTAAATATAGGCTACAGACCAAGAATGGGGAGTATAAATGGGTACAAGCAAGTGGTAAGGCATTATTTGATGGGAACGGTCAGATTTATTTCAAAGCAGGCTCCCTTAAAGACATAACAGAAATTAAAGAATATGAAGAAAAGCTTACCCATCTCGCTTACCATGACCAGCTCACAGGGTTAAAAAATAGCAGGTCCATGAAAGAGTGCTTTAGAACATTGGCTAATGGGAATAGGAAAAATATTTCATTATTATATATTGATATAGATAATTTTAAATATATTAATGATACTCTAGGTCATTCCTTTGGAGATTTACTTTTAATTAGTATTAGTGAGAGGCTTGATAAGTATCAAATGGATAACTGCAACCTTTATAGACTTGGAGGAGATGAATATATAATTCTATTTGACAGCTATGATGCTATAGGAGATGTTGAAAAGTTAGCAGTTAAAGTACTTAAGGAATTTAACAGTTCCTTTGAAATTGAGAAAATTAATTTGTTCGTAAAGATTAGTATGGGAATATCAATATACCCGGATCATGGGAACTGCATTGATGAGATGCTTAAAAATGCTGATATTGCAGTGCATAAAGCAAAGGAATTAGGAAGAAACAGAATAATAATTTATAACCAACCTATGAATGAAGCAATTACGGAAAGGGTAATAATTGAAAAGCAGCTAAGAACGGCATTATTTAACAGTGAATTTGAGCTATTCTATCAACCACAGCTGGATATAAAAGAGAATATAATAACAGGTTTTGAGGCACTAATTAGGTGGAGGAATCCTGAGCTTGGTCTAGTTTCACCAAATAGATTTATTGGGATTGCAGAAGCAACTCATCTAATAATTCCTATTGGGGAATGGGTATTAAAAAATGCATGTATAT
>JARDZI010000101.1 GCA_029240935.1 Clostridiales bacterium | reverse complement strand
CTCACCATAGGTATCCTCAGAAATTCCTGGATAATAGTATAGTACAAACTTTTCCTTAGAGTTTACTCCTTCAATAATTATATATCTTACTTCCTTTTCAGGGTTCTGCAGTGTTGCTAAAACCATATATCTTTCGTCTTTTCCTGTTCTTTCATTTGTCAGATCCAGAGAGAAATTTTTATGGAATATGACATTCATATTCACATGGTCACATTTAACTGCATTAGCACCCTTTCTGCAGCCAAGACAGCCATCAAATCTACAGCTTGCTGTACAGTTCAAGCAAGTACATTCACTACAGCTTTCAAGCTGTTCCAGTTCCTGCTTGTTGTCCCTTTTGTATCTTTCCAGTAAATCCTTGTATTTATCATTACCGAAGAACTTTAAGAAACCTCCCTTTGAAGTATCATTCTCTGCCGCTTCAATTAGCTCCATGTACCTTTTTAGAACAGGAAGTCTGCTAACAAACTTCCTGTCTTCAAGGTTCTTTTTATCTAAAAAGGGAGTTATACTATCTATTGCATAGTTAACATCAACATAAATACTGCCGTAGTGTTCCTTCTCGCCCTTTAAATACTCCTCCACTCTCATACTGCTCTCCCTTAGCTTTGCTTGTATTTTTTCAATTCCTCATCTAGGTCAATTTCCTCGAGCTTTTTAAATTCATCCTCTAGAGTTGTATCCCTTTTTAATTCTCCCAGTCCTTCAGCCATAGCTTCCTTCCTTTGAATCTTTCTTTCTATGTCATCTATGTTTATTTTGTTTGAGCCTGTGTCAACATTTGCAAGTATCTCGTTTACCTTCTTACTTGCCTCTGCATTGTTGTATCTTGCAGCAGCCTCATCCCTATAACCTCTTGTTTTCTGAATTTCTCCATCAAGCTCCTTAAGCTTTTCTTTAATAGCTTCTGCCTTTTGAGATACTTCATCATAGCTCTTTTTAAGATTTTCATATGTTTTGTCTGCTTCAAGTTTTCTTTGAAGTGCCTTTTTCGCTAGCTCCTCATTTTCCTTGAATAATGCAAGTTTAACCTTTTCATCAAATTCCAGGGACTCTTTTTGTGCCCTTTCCATCTTCATTCTTATCTCATGCACGTTTCCAAGTATTTGTGCTGAGGATAGTTTTGCTTTATTTAAACTCTCCTCCATGTCCCTTATCTTCTGATCTAAAAGCTCCAATGGATTTTCTGCCTCGTCTAGTGCATTGTTCACCTTTGCTCTGAACATGTTTGAAATTCTCTTAAATACACTCATTTTTAAACTCCTCCTAAAATTTTATTTTTATGTGGTTTCCCACAATTTTTGACTTAACACTTTTTATCTTCTTCTAAGGTGCTTCACAATATAGTAAATCACAGCCACTATAATGAATAATCGTAATATTGCACCTAATGATCCAAACAGAAAATAAAGTGGACTAAATCCATAGCTTCTTCCAAAGTTCCATGGTATAGATATTGGAAGCCAGCTTCTTCTAGAGCTTCTACTTGACCAGGACCAGGAGTTTCCACCTGCCCATGAGTTGTTCTTTTTTGAGTTAAAAAAGCTACCTGATTTAAAACCTCCTGAGCTAAATCCTCCAAAGGATTTAAAGCTACCCGATTTAAAGCCTCCCGAGCTACTCCTTGGTGCTGCAGCTAGTGCTACAGTATAGTTTTTTTGACCTCTAATTAATCTTGTTATATCAGTTCCAACAAGGTTAATACTTAGGAACATGAATACCATTAATACAATGCTTATTAACCTTTTTCTTTTCACTCTCACACCCCCATTAAGTTTACTTATCTATTTCTCATGTTATTATTATATAGTTTTATTTACTATATATCAAGGTTTGTATTAACCCGTTTAGAGCTAATTCCATCCATGTACATTAAAATTGAAATCTAATCTCTCCCTTACTACTATTATCTGGTTATTTCATAGTTTTTTATTAATTAATATTATAAGAATGAATTTTCTCGAACTTAAAAATGGCATTAACAATGTAAAATGATAAGTAATAAATAATATAGGAAGAATGGGACGCAATAACAGGTATCAATTTATCTGTAGTGGCAGGCTGACCTGCTTCTGCCCTAAGTACATGCAAATTAAAGGGATAATGTCTAACAACTCAGATTTCACTTGCAGAAGCAGATCGTCCTGCCACTACAATGAAGTTGGAACAGCTAAAAAATTCATATTTTTTATGCGAGATTACTTTTTCGGAGCTTTCCCAGTCACCAATGGGTCATTTAACAGAATTCTACCACCGCACAGATGCCCTGTCAGCCCTAGGCGGCTGACGCTACAAATTACATCAATGCATTGATGTAATTTGTGACGTATTTCCACAAATATGTGAAATTGTCCATCCATCCTAAGCATAAAAAAAGACTGCCTTATAGCAGTCTTTTTACTTATTTTCTTTTTCTTATACTTCTTCTTATTGCTTTAAACTTAGGAAGTGCGGTTTTAAACATTTTGTATACCAGGTTATCTATTACAAATTCATATTCTCCAATAAATTCTACAAATTTACCATTGAAGCCCTTTTTAAACTTATATAGTCCATATAGTGGATTATCAGGGTTCAAGTCCCCGGAAACTCCTCTGAAATCATACATATAGCAGCCAAGGTCAATACTGTCAGATATCATGCTCCACTGCATAATGAGGTTTGGCATGGTATCTCTTAAAATATTATGGGATGCGCCGTAGAAGTACCATCCCTTTCCTCCATAATATATATATATAGCTCCAGAAATATAAATATCCTCCATGCCCTTGAATTCTTCTATTTCCTTAATTCTTTCATTAAAACTTCCCATTTGCCTTTCAGCTTCAGCTATGTTAGTATCTGCAGTGGTTAGCTTCTTTTGAAGCTTCTCAAGCTTGTTTACATCCTCCTCAGCTTTAATTTGAACCTCCAGCTCTTCCCTCTTCTTTATAAACCTCTCTCTGTTCTTTTGTTGAACATTAAGCTTTTCATTTATCCTTCCAAAATCCTTTTCATAGCTATATTTCACCATATAGAGTCTACAATAGGGATATATTTTTTCAATCATGTTTTTAAAGTACATCTTAGGTCTTGTGATAAAGTGATCCCGTTTCCCAGTTATGACCATAAGCTCTTGAAATTTATCAAGTATCTCCTCTGTAATGTTGTCCTTATCGTAAACCTCAACACTTAAGCCTCTGTCCTGTGCAACCTTTATATTATATCTTGTCTTATTATTAAAGTTGTTATATATTGTTTTCTTTTTTTCCTCTACTTCACCTGGAACATCAATGTTAAGCCTGAATACAAAGTTAGGCTGAATGTTTTCAAAGTTCTCTGCCTTTTTATTTATATATCCTGCATCAAGGAGTATATTGCTAATTTTATACCCAAGTTCAACCCTTTCTTCCTCCTCCATAAGATGAATATCAGGATCCACTGTAATAAATGCAACTTTATTCTTTTTACCATCTTGTTTTAAAAAATTAGTAAATTCCTTTATCAGCTCTCCATTTGAGTAATCGCAGGTAAATCCTCTAGGTATGTAACCCATATACCTATTAATATATGGTATTTTTCGTAGAAGAATTAAACAGGTCAATACTAACTGGCCATCACTATCATATCCCCCAAAATATTTGACACTCCACTCTTTTTTAACTTCTGCCCAGTAGGAGGTTTGAAATATATGTCCTTTTAATTCCTTCTCATTATAAGCATTGATAATTGCACTGTCTATTTCCCTAAATTGATACATATGAATCACCTTTTCTATATTTTTTAGGAATGCTGCTGTCAGCAATAACTGATGGAAGTTCGATATTAAACACAGCATCCTCTTTTATTCCACTCATATCGATTAATGTAAAATTCATATTAGGCTTTCCAAGAATCCTAATAATTCTTCCATTATAATTTATACCACTATGATACTTTACATGATGATAAACGGCCTTAGCAATATCCCTAAAGATATTGGCTTTACTCTCCAAAACACATCCAAGCTTATCTATAAAACCTACATCCAGTATTCCAACCTTAATATTTTCCCTAGCTTTATAGCTATTCCCATAGCCTATTGTTTCTCCCATTTTTAGATCATATACTCTAATTGCTCTTGCCTTATAGAAAAATACCTTTTTATATCCATAGCCAGCAGCATTGTATCCATATAAAACATTCCCAAGCCTCACCCAATTGTCAAAGTCAGCATTTTTATTATACTTTAAAAATCCATTTGAGTTAAGCAAGTGTATATTTTCTATTTCACCAATATAATCTACAATTACATTTTTAAAGCTTTCAATCTGTTTTAGAGTATAGCTGTTGTCCCCTGTGTTCTGCAGATGTGTATAAATACCATGAATTATTATGTTTTTATATTTTTCCCTTATATCATTAATAAAGTTATTTAAATCATTAGGCTTTACACCGAACCTATTCATACCTGTATCAACATATATATGTACCCTATATTTCCTGCCTGTTGCCTCAAGCTTATCAAGTATAATCCTATTATCCACAGTAATAATAAAATTATCTTTTATTAAGTCTATATCATCATCCCCAAGCTCTGGATAAAGAACCAGTATATCCTTTTTACTTTTAACTTGAAGTGCTTCTTCTATGTTTGATACTGCAAACCCATCAACTAGAGAATCAAGTATTAGAGACATATTCTCTACTCCCAGTCCATAGGCATTACCCTTAACAACTGCCATTAGCTTTTTATTAGTTGTTTCCCTTATTTTATTTATGTTATGCTCAACGTTATCAAGGTTTATTTCACACCAAAAGTTACGCATTTATTTTTCCTCCGGTTTTATACTATATATCCCAATAAAAAATTACATTTAAATCTTCAAGGTATTAATGTAAATTTATATGAGCCAAACTTTCATCATCCTTTTGATTATAACAAAAAAACAATTCTTTATACAGTACAGTTAGCTTAATTCATATAATTCACCATAAATTACCAGGATTAAGCAGATTATTTACTCAAATATCTCAGTTATTCTTTTTGTTAAATATTTTAATTACCTGCTTAAATAATGGATTCCTTCTATTCTCCTTAGATTTTGCATATATATCCTTCCACATAATAGGGACACTTAACTCCCTCTTTTGGAATTCATATGTTAGGTCCTTGTCCAAATCATTTATGTTTCTAATATAATCCCCTTCTAAAAGCTCGGAAATTCTTTGATTCATATTTTCTATTAAATGCTCCTCACCAATGTAAACATATTTAGGCAGTGTATAAAAATAATAGCTGAATAGGAAGCTTAGAACCTTTGAGTAACCTGAAGATTTATTTTGTTCACATCTTTTTTTAATAATATCCATATAAAGATTAAAAAATTCTTCCTCAACATCGGCTCTACAAAACAAATCAATAATCTGTCTATGGTCATCTGAGACTTCAGCATACTCTATAATGTGTGGAAGACACCATTTTAAATATTCAAAGTATCTATGATCAATCCTTTTAAAATCCGGACAATCCTCAAGAATATCCTTTAGCTTTAGATTGTGACTTCCTCCCGGGTTAGAAATCCATACTGCAAAGGTAATTAGCCCACTAATATCTGGCAAAGTAATAATGTAATTTTCTTTTTTAATCTTATCTATTTTCTGGGTAAGTACTAAACCCTCCTCATTTGGCTCCACAAGCTCAAGTGTTTTCTCATATTCCTTAATTATACTTCTTAAAGTTTCCTTATCTAGTATTAAGTCCTTATCTATAATAAATCTAATAAGCTTTTTGCTCTCTACAGTAATATCATTTTCATCCAGCAAAGATAGATAAATTTTGATTGACTCAGCTGTATGATTTTTTAAATATCCTGGAATATCCCTTTTACCATATTTAAAGCTGTTCCAAAAATAATCTGGTTTATTAGAGTTTTCCTTTAAATTAATTATAAATTCCTCAAATAAAAGTCTGGTATTTGTATCCATTTCATAAATTGCATTATGAGCTTCTTCTGCCCACTCTAGGGGTTTTTCAGAAATACAGGAAGAAAAGCTCCTTACAAAGCCCTCACAATATCCTAATTTGAGCAGTTTATTATATAAAAGTAGTGATATATGTGTAAAATAATCCACATCCTTGCTGATAGTAATAAATATATCTTCATAATTTACTTTTTCATCAGACAAGCCCTCAATGGAAGCTTTAACAAAATCTCCAAAGCCTTCGATGTGCATTGCTCTGTTCCATGAGGATCTAATAACTATAAGGTCTCCTATTATAAAGTTTATATAAAATATAGATTGAGCTATGTGCTTATCACCACTTAAATATTCACTTAGCTGCTTAAGTCTAATAGTTGAAATGGAATGTTTTATAATCCTGTCTATATGCTTTAAAGCTGTTTTCTTTATATTTTCATAAAAATCAAACAAAGCATCCTCATCTATAATATTAGATTTCATAATAATCTCATCCATGAATCTAAAAAAGAAATCATTAGCCCTGTCTAAATAAATTTTTTCCTTTGATTTATCAGCTGTTTTGTACATAAATTCAGAAAGTATTTTTACTTTTTCTATATTCAATTCATATTCAATTTTTATCAATACATTTTGAATTCCTTCAAACAATTCTTCTAATACAGTCTGAGAACCATATAAAAGAGCAAATTCTATGGCTTCTTCTACGTCCTCCTCCTCAGTATTCCCAAACCCAAAATTGATTACATTAAATAGCTTATAGCATTTTTCAACTTCCTTATCGACACTTTTGTATTTAAATTTGCTTAAAAACCTGTGAAATGCATTGAGTGTTTCTGCAGAAATAATATATCCCATTTCTATAAGCCTTGTAATTCTATACTCCTTTATAGCCTTTGAGGTTCTGCCCATATTGAAATTAAAGGAATATACCTCCCTACTTTCAGCCCCATCTATTTCTTTCAATCCATTCTCAGATGTAGTTATAATGCATTCTGCTAAATCAGGATTACTTGTCTCTACCTGGAAAAATATGCTGTGAGAGACTTCTGCAGGAAATGCCATTTGAATTGCAGTTATCCATAATACTATATTTTCAAGCCTATCATATACCTTAACTAATACTGGATTTTCATTTGTATCGAGAAGAATATCCAGCATATTCCTAAGGCTATAGTCACCCCTAGTCTTTAAAAAACCCGAAGCTTTTTCAAAGCTTATTTCCTCAACTGGTTTTAATTTTCCAACAAGTCCACCTGAAAAAAGCATTCCAAAACTCTTATTACTGCTAATGCTCTCAACATTAAGGGCTTCAGAACCATACATCTGTATAGGATAAAAGGGTAAGTACCCATCCATAAATAACAAAATACAAGCAGTATATTTACCCTCCTTCCCATCTAGCTTGTATATACAAAAGCTGCCGCTGTCCAATTTAGTAAATGAAAACACACAAAAATACCCACTATACTCTTCAGAATAATTGGCATAATGGGTTCTTATACTATTCATACAGTAATCAAGCACCTGCTTTACATCTTCCTCATGTGCATTCTCCTGCTTCAAATCCTCTTTATACTCTATTTCACCCTTGTCCTCACTTTTAGAAAATACATATACAAATCTTAATGCCTTCATAGACCATCCCGCCTTAAATATTCTTTTATTATATATCGCCATAAAAGCAGATTTAATTACTAATGACTTGAATAGTAGACATAAAATAAGGTCGTGCTTTGATTCTATGGCATAACCTTACCTTAGTTCGTTTTGACTCATTGTGTTTCTATATCCCTGAAGCATAGTTTCTTGCCCAGGAATTGACCATCTCACCAAATTCCAGCTTTAACTCCTCAGGTTCTAGTATTATAACCTGTGGAGCCATCTCCATAACCCATTTCCTAAATGCTTCTATGTTCATAACCCTTGCAGATATATCCGAATATCCATAGCTAACTTTTTCATCAATAATATGTTTAGAGGATATAAATCCAATAGCCCTCTCTCTAGAATTTTTTTCGTTATAAACCCTTATTTTTATTCTATGCATTTTTTGCTTATTTTCCCTATAGGGTTCTACATTAACCTCTATTGCATTTTGATTAATCAACAGTTCAACCACTTCTATTTTTTTAAGCCATATGGCAAAGGGTTCTCCACCCCTAATATGCTCTAAATACCACCTGTTTTGGTTGTCATCCAGAAAAATTCTTGAGGGGGAAATGTTTTTTAAAAAAACACCTTCCTTCAGCCTTAGGTTTATACAACATCTCTTATCAATTGCCTCATAAAGCTTTAATAATATAATCTCGTCAAAATTGAATAAGTCCATATACCTTTTAATAATTCTATTTTCTGATATGGACATGTATTTCTCATTTAGCTCATTATTATAGGAGTGAAGTAATTCCTTTATTACATCCTCTGCAAAGGTTCCTCCACACTCCTTTAAAGTATCAAACAAAGTCCACCTTTCACTTTTAGTAAGAAACCCCATACCATCTACACTGGCTAACTTATTCCAAAGTGTTACTTTTGTCTCCATACATAGGTAATCTTTTAATAACCTTGTCTTGTAATCTATATTTTCATTCATGGTTAATTTTTCATTAATATCAATGTTTATATCAATTCCATCATTATAAAATTCCAATCCCCAATATTGCTTCAAATCAGAAATCGTAGCATAAATAAGTGTTTGAATTACTTCATCCTTTGTTATTCCTAATATATTGCATATATCTAATATACTTTTAAATCCATCCTTTAGTATCCAAGCTATTTTATAAAACTCTAAAGCTTTATCCAATCAAACCACCCCATACCTATCCTTTAAAAGTTTGACATCCTTAAGCATCTCTTCTCTTAGTTTATCAGGCTTTAGGCAAATTGCCTTCTCACCAAATACTCTTATCCATTTTTTAAATTCATTTGTTCCACAAACTCTATCTGTTAATATATAAGCATTATTTGTTTCCCTGATTCCTGCACTTTTTCTAAGCTTTATATAGTTTAATAGCTTTTTGTATATATAATCCTCTTTACTAAAGGCCGCTTTTACATCAGTAAGGCTTTCCCCAGAGATTCCCATGCTATGTTCATACAGATTCCTTGCGAAACGTCCTGCTCCACCCTCTACTATACTAACCCTAGTCATCTTATCCATTCTGTATTGTGTGCTGCGCTCTCCAATGGTAACCACATACCACATATCCTTCTGGTTATTATATATTATCCCTGCAGGATTTATTTTTATCTTCATTGCTCCTACCTGTGTCCTATATGAAAACTCTAATGACTTGTCATAATATATAGCCTCCTCAACAATGTTTAATATGACTTCATCATATAGACTCATTTTGCACTTATTTATATATTGAACTGCTTCCACATTGAGTTTAAAACCTCTATTCTCATATTCCTCTAGAAGCTTTCGAAAAATACTATTTAGCAGATTTCTCTTGGGATATAGATTTCTTACAACATTAATAAATATTAAAAGCTTAAGTATTTTTTCATCCTCTAAGCTTTCAAATTGAGGCTCTAATAAATGTATATAACCATTCTTCAAAAATACTAGTCCATCCCTTTCAAGGTAATTTATTTTTTTTATTAAGTTGGATTTGTTAATTGGTGGATTATGTAAGCCATTTATAAGTTTATCTATGCTCATTTTCTTATCACCTAAGCTATTTTTCCTTATACTTTTATAGAAAATATATAAATCTGACTCCTGGTTTTTAGCTGTTCTATGAAATACTTCTATCATCTTCTCTGATTCTTTAATGAGTAATTTGCCTTTTCTAATTTGAATTTCTATTCCCATTTTATTATATTCCGATGTAAATTGTTCAATCTTGTCCCTACTCAATCCAAATATGTTCTCAATATCCCACAAACTATATTTTCTAGGATTGGCCATTATGAGATTTAATACTTTACCCTTGTAATAGGTCATATTTGCTTTTTCATCCACACAGCCTCAATCTCCTTACCGTACAACTCGTCCATTTCCCTATGATACACATCAAAACCTGCTTTTATATACGCCTTCACAGCTCTTTGATTAAATTCTGCCACTCCAAGCCCTACATATTTACCTTTATAATTATAATGAGAAACACCAAACTCAACACACCTTGTAACAAATTCCACACCAAGTCCCTTGCCATTTAGTTCAGGCTTTAACCCAAATCCAATCCAAAGCACCTGTAAATCTTGCAGTTCATCAATTGCTACCTCCTTAGGATCAAAAAACTGCATGGAAAGCTCTCCAATCAATTCATCAGATTCATTTATAACCGCGAACAGGTCCCTACCCCATGCTTCCCTTTCCATTATCCAATCCTTCTCATTTATATAATTATAGATTGAATACTCACCTTCATACTTCCAGCATTCAAGCATCTGCTCTGCATATTCTTCATTCATTGGAACAAATATAAATTTCATCACCCATCATCCTTCCATAAAAGCAATTGATTTAATATCATGTTTCTATTTGAAATAATATACCATATAATTCCATAATACTAAATAACAGAACCCTTTACAAATGCTTTTTATTAATAATATACAATAAAATGAACTCCTATAGCTTAACCCCTATTAACTCTATAATAAACTATTAGCCACTGTCACAGTATGAATAATTTGTATTTTATATGCTGAATTATCACTTATATGCCTATTACATCTATTGCATTTTCCCCTATTTTACTGTATACTTATTTCTGTTATAGGGGTATAGCTCAATTGGTAGAGTAGCGGTCTCCAAAACCGTTGGTCTGGGTTCAAGTCCTGGTA
>JARDZI010000100.1 GCA_029240935.1 Clostridiales bacterium | reverse complement strand
AAATAGATATTCACAAAAATACTTCCATTAATATCTGTGAATTTTATTGCATTAGATAAAAGATTTAACATTATCCTCTCAATCTTTTCTGGGTCACAGGAAATTACCTTCTCCTCTACTTCAGTATCAAATATTAATGAAATATTCCTACTCTCTATATATCCAGCAACCGACATAGATATACTCTCAACAAGTTCAATAATGTCACAGTTCATTGGTCTTATTTCATAAACAGTAGAATCTATCTTAGTCATATCTATTAAATTACTTATCAACTTCGTTAATCTAAAAGAATTTTGTTTAATCATATTGAGATAATTATCTATATTTCCACTGTTTTTATTTTTACCTGATAAAATATTTTCAATCATCTGTTGAGAACCATATATAATATTCAATGGTGTCCTAAGCTCATGGGAGATGTTTGCAAAAAAGTCAGTCCTTAATTTTTCATATTCTTCCAACTTCAAATGACTTCTTTCAATCTCCATTTTACTTCTTAATATTATCTTTTTACTAAGAAAGTCCCTTTTCAAAGCAGAATAATTTATTTTTAAAGCAACATAAGAGCAAAGAATTGCAATAATTCCATTAACAATATTGTTATATAATATTTTGTTATCCTTTGCATATAAAAACAAACCAATAAATAAAACCAATAACGAAACAAAATACTGCATAAAGCCTTCAACAGGAGATAAGTATATAAATATGGACAATGCCAGAACACAAACAATATAGGCTAAAATATGTTTACTAATTTTCATATCATTTATCGCCATAAAAACGCCCCAATATATAACAATAGTGACTAAAATATGACACATCACTGTATACTTTGGATTTTTAGTCTTTGGCATTATTATTTCTAAAATTAAAAGCCACAGAATAATTAATAGAGTTATAACAACATGTGAATAAAAGAGATAAGTATATGCAGGAGTATATACTCTCAGAGGTTTGTATAAAAAAATATCTACCAATATTAGAGCTATATTCAAAGGCAACAAGAAATAAGATACAGTTTTACATCTCTTAATATTAAGCTCATTTCTAGAATTCTGAAATTCATTATTCTCCTCTGTGGTAAGCTTGGGACCCACTAGAAATAGATTTTTTATAGGTTTTAACATTCTCTCACCTACTACAATGATAATGTTTTATCAATTTAATTTATAATACCATATAATTGTTATACTTAAAATTGATTTTGCCAAAAATATTTAAAATATGTCATACTTGTTCCTTTATTAAAAATATTTGGTAAAATAATGCCAGGTACATACAATATGTGCCTGGCATTTGGACCTATTCAATAGGAATATAGTTAGAAAATTCGAAAATAGATGCTAGGAGTGCGCCGAATGTTATACTAATAATTATGCTCAATACTATACTTATTAATGCCATTATAAGCACTGCCCTGCAATAATTCTTTTTGTTTATGTTTACCGAACTTCCAAAAGCCCAAATAAAAATAAATACAATTCCTACTATTGGCACAATAGAAAGTAAAAAAATTCCTAAATACTGCAATACTGACAAAGGCTTATCAAGTGCCACAGAATTAGCTTGTGGTGTCTGATTTGAAGTGTGAGTATCCTGGGGTTTAGGTTCTATTGGCTTTGCACTCATTGTTTGTTGTGCTATGACAGGTTCAACTAGTGGGGCATTTACAGTCTGTTCCTGAATTAAATTACCCCCGCATTCCTTACAGAATTTTGCTCCATTTTCAAGGCTTGCTCCACATTTTGGACAGAACATTTTCCCATCTCCCTTCCTATAAATTAGGTTATTTTTATCTGACATTTATGGATGTCACAATTAACATAAAGTACATAAATAAGTACAATAACTATTTCCATAAGTCAACATTTTATTCCATTAATCCTCTTATTGACAATCTATTCAAGTTACTTTTACTATATGCTTGTCCAAATTCTATTATATGTTAAAATTGGTAAATATACAATATGCCATGTCCAATTAAGTAAATTGCATAATTGAGCATGGCATTAATTACAGTTTTCCACATTGTTCATGGTTAATTATTTCTTTAATTCAGTTTTCCCAGTAACAGAGCTAGTTGCATCTTGACTAAATGTTGATTTTGCTTCATCAGTTGTAAAATAAATGTTTCCTTCTATTTTTTGATCTACTAATTTAAAATTCTTAGCTGATACATATACATCACCTTTAAAAATTCCATGTTGGATACTAGCCTCAGGGCTCAATATAGTTAATTTAGGTGCAGTAAGAGTAAATCTTGCTGTAACATTACGATTTTCATCTTGAGTATAAAGGGCTATCTTACGCTGTACTATATCTTTTCCACTTTCATCCTTCTTACCATTTTTAAACTCCCCTTCTAACACTATGTCCTTATCAATAGTCACATCCTTTACAGTTGCAATAATCCAAGTTCCTGTGCTGCTTATTGCTTTTACAAAGGCATCTGCATTATCTACTATTGAAGCTGTTGTTGTTACGTCCGGCGTTGTTTCCGGTGGAGTCGTCTGGGGTGGCGTTGTTTTAGGTGTACACCCAGCAAATAGTGAGGCTAGGAAAAATAATGTTACTAGAATTGATGTGATCAATGTTTTGTTTTTCATGGCTACTCCTCCTAATGCTTTTAGAGCATAGTATTAATTATACTTCCATATATATTTTAAGCAATAAATCCTTATAAAATGCATAATATATAAAAAAGTTACCAAAACTTTTAAAAGAGTAACCATTATAAGGTTTTTTTCTTTATTCCATTAATACCTTCCCACAGGGACTGATTACTATACTCTCCTGTCCCAGTAAGCTCTCTTCCAAACCAATATGGAGAGGTAAAGCACTCTGCTTCACTAACTGACTTAAATTCTACCTCAACAGTTTTTAATTCAAAGCCAACATTGTTATATATATCTACCTCTGCCCACAAATCATTATCCAGACTTATTAGAAGTCTATCCTTGATAATTGGCATGGACTTGTTATTCAACTGGTCATATGTCATGGATGTTATCTCAATTTCAACTTCTTCCCTAACAAACTTGCCCTTTAATCTATTTTTATAGGTCAAATAAAATTTTTCGGATAAATTCTCATAATGAATTCTTCTAATCCTGACTTCTTCTTTCCCCACTGCTAAATAGTTTTGGTATATGGTTCTTTTTTCATTGGTTATCAATTCATTCGGGATAGAAGGAAGTAGAAACTTTCTTTCTATTTCTTTTGCCATTATATCACCTCCGATTAATTGTACCATACGTGGCTAGCCCCATATGATCTATTACACCACTATTCCGAAGAGGTCCAGTCAGCCGTTGGCGGCTGATGCTACAATAAAATTATGCTAGCCATCACAGATAAGATTTGCATCGGTGATGATTGGCATTTTTTTAATAGCTTTCAAACAATCCCAGTAATTCCTCTTCAGTAAAGCTTGTTATACCCTCACCACTGGACAATTCATCTCCCATTAGCTCTGATATAAGCTTCTTTTTCTCCTCTTGAAGTGCAATTACCTTTTCCTCAATAGTACCCTTTGCTATTATTTTAATAACCTCAACCACATTTTTTTGCCCTATTCTATGGGCTCTATCCGTAGCCTGCTCCTCCACTGCTGGATTCCACCAGGGGTCAAAATGAATAACAATATCAGCAGAGGTTAGGTTTAATCCTGTTCCTCCTGCCTTGAGGCTTATTAAAAATACAGAATTCTCACCTTCGTTAAATGCATTTACAAGGCTCATTCTATTTTGTGAGGATATTGAACCATCAAGGTAGTTAAAGGTTATTCCTTCTTTAGCAATTCTTTTCCCAATATTTTTGAGAACTGAAGTAAATTGAGAGAAAACCAATATCCTGTGGCCTTCCTCAATACCACGTTGAAGAAGCTCTACCAGTGCTTCCATTTTCCCACTGCCACCAGCATACTCATTCATCAATACTGATGGATCCAGACACAACTGCCTTAACTTTGTTATATAGGATAGTATTTCAATTTTGCTTTTTTTAAACTCATCCTGCTTTACCCTATTTTCTATAATATCCACTACATGCTTTACATAGGTTCCATATACCTTTTTTTGTTCATCCTCCAATGCAACCATCAGCTTCTTTTCTATCTTATCTGGAAGTTCTAAAATAACATCCCTTTTCATTCTTCTAAGAACAAATGGCTTTATTAGCTTGTTTAATTCCTCTAAAATCTCTGGCCCTTCATTAAGTCTTTTGTGATATCTTACGCTAAATCTTTTTTCATCAAATAAGTATCCAGGCATTATGAAGTCAAATATTGACCACAGCTCCATAAGTGAGTTTTCAATAGGTGTTCCTGTTAGAGCAAATCTTGTCCTTGCATTTATTTCCTTTACAGCTGTTGCATTTTGTGAGTTTGGATTTTTTATGTTCTGAGCTTCATCCAATATGCAGTAATCAAATTCTATAAGCTTATAACTCTCTAAATCCCTCTTAAGAAGATTATAGGTAGTTATAACTACATCATAATTTTCAATGCTGTTAATTATTATTTCCCTGTCTTCCTTTGATCCATTAACAGCAGCAACAGTTACACTAGGTGCAAATTTTTGAAATTCACTGGTCCAGTTGTATATTAAGGATGTAGGCGCAACAATCAGTGATTTGCTTCCCCTATTGGATAATATAAAGCAAATAGCTTGAAGGGTTTTCCCAAGTCCCATTTCATCTCCCAATATTCCTCCAAGTCCGAGGTAGTCCAAGGTTTTCAGCCAGTTATATCCAACCTTCTGATACTCTCTAAGGCTAGCATTTAAGCCCTCTGGCTTCTCCAATCTCAACTCTTTAATATTCTTAAGCTTATTGCTTATTTCCCCTAATTCTTCTCTACCACCTAAATACCGAATATCATTCTCTTGTAAATAACCATCAATAAAAACACCCTTGCCCTTAGATATCCTAACATGGTTATCTAGAATTTCATCAGCCGAAACCAGTGCTAAAAGCTTCAAAAATTGCTTTAGCTCTAATTCCTCCAAATCAAGATATTCCCCGCTTTTTAACTTATAATACTTATGATTATCCCTAAAAGCCTTTAATATTTTAGAGGTTTCTGCTTGGGGTATATCTCCTATTTTAAAGTCCATTTCAAAATAATTATATTTACCAGACTTAATATCCCCATTAATTCCCTTACCTCCAATATACTTTATACCCTTAAAGCTATCAGAGTAATAAACCTCTCCTATTTGTTGAAGTCTTCCAATATCACATTTAAAGAATCTAAATATATAGTCCTCTTCCTTAAGAAGATAGAACCTGCCCTTTGCCTCCTCAAAACCTAGGCTCCTAAGGGTTGAAACCACCTGCTGCTCCTTTTTTGAATCCCTATAAATGATTTTTTCCTTAATATCCTCAAACATATTAAATTCATAGGCTCCATATTTTACCTTCACAACTAATACAACATCCTTCTTGTCCCTGTCAAAATAGAAACTAAAGCCTACATCCCCTATTACTATTTTGTCCATAATAGGCTTTGATAGAGTAACCTTAGAGGACAGAAGATGCAGTTCTGGAATTAATCTTCTAAGCAGCGTCTCTTCCTCTGAGCCAGGAATTGTAATAACCTTAGCCTGATTAAACACCTGGAGATATGGGCTTATCCTATAGCAAAACTCATAATCAGGAAGATATATGGCAGTACCAAACAGGAATACATCATTCTTTGAGCTTAATGATATGGGCATACCGAGTGGTGATTTTAGTACATAGCTATTCTTTATATACTTTAAATCAAAATCCACATTTGGCTCCTCCATTAGAATTTCTGTTTCCACAGGCCTTCCGAAAAAGCCTTCATTTAAGTAAACCCTATGCTTTGCAATAACCTCAATAAACTCCCTCACTAAATAATTAGGAATTTTTATATATTTCCCATCTATAAGCTTATCTCTATTTTTATTAATTAGTCTGTTTTTCCATTCCAGCTCCATAAGTGTATCAATAAAATCAATAAGCCTTCTATCCTTTGTACTTAACCTTTGATTTTTCATATGGAAGGTAAAGCTTTTACTATACTCTATAGGAATATTATCGTGATAGGCTAATAAAAAACTATTAATATCCTTTAAAACATAAAGATTACCTGATCCAATTGCATTTACCCCCATTTTAAATTCAGCTGAAATGCTATGGTTCCATCCATCCTTATTTATGTAAACTTCTATCCTTATTTCATCCTTGTCCCTTTCATCCCCCAAAAGCATAGAAAGAATATTACTGTTATCCTTAAGTACATTAACCTTCTCTTTATCTTTTGAATTTAAAAGAGGATGTTCAGCCAACTCCTCCACTGCCTTATAAAAGGTTGCCACCAAATGCTTGCAGGCATAATTCCTTTTTTTTGCCTCATTTTCCTCATAGTCCAAGCAGCTGCAATAGGTGGACAGAATGCTAACCTTTCCTGTTTCCATTTTTATCATTGTATGATATTCATTGAAAAGCTTCTCCGAAATCACATTGCCATCTATATTAATTACATCATCAATGCTAGTAATATCCAAGGAAGAAACCAAATCATTATTAAGGATCCTCTGACCCTTATCATAATTCTTACCGCTTGTTTCCTCATTAAATATTTGTAATAACATATCTTCTCTCAAAGTATCTTCTCCTTAGAAACAAAATTTTCTTACTACTAAATTATATCATAAATATTTTGCAAATAAGACAGCCTCATCAGATATCAAGTTTAGTACTAATCTGATATCTGATGGGGCTGTCTTATTTGGGTACAAAAACATTCATTGTTATAAAAGACTTACCTGTCATCCTGGCAGTGACTTGCATATCAATGACAAAGCATGCTTTCAGTTATATTGAATTATACAATAACTCCACTCATTTAAAGTGTACTACTCGCTAATGTCACCAAAGCAGCTCTAAGCTTATAAGCTTCAATTATATCCTTGGCCATATATTTCACTCTATTAGGTGCAACCATTTCTACTCCTGGTATAAATAGTGTTGCCTCTGCCATACCACTGTTATGGAATGCAATCTCCAATTCTACCTTTCCCTCAACTTTACATGGCTTTATGTTTTTCAAATTATTCTCTAGTGTCTTCTGAACATTTTCCTTCAATAGTTTATGTACTAATTTTGGCTGAATACTTTCAGCACAGTATCTGCTGTGGGCTTTCTTTACTATTAGGGTTTCAATATCTGGATTAAACTCCTTGACCTGTCCTGATAAAACATCATCTCCAGACACAAAAACTACTGGAACCCCATAGTAGCCTGCAGCCATTGAGTTTAATTCTGATTCTCCAACTATATTGCCGTTTATTTTTATTTCCGTTACTACACTTCCATAATAGGAATGGGATAAAACTCCTGATGAATTGTGTCTTCCGTGGTATCCAATCAACAACACTCCATCAAATGTACTGTCGATACCTTCCATCATACCTAATAGCTTTTTACTACCAGAGATTAATCTAACATCCTCATCTAAATCCTCTATAAGTATATTAGTCATAGGTCCATGGGAATCGTTCACAAGTATCTCATCTGCACCTGCAAGCTTTACGCCTTCAACAGCCGCATTAACCTCATCTGTCATAAGCTTCCTTGCTCTAGGATAATCATATTCCCTCTGGGACGTAAAGCTTCCATTAACAACTCCGCTTATTCCCTCAATGTCAGCTGAAATGTAAATTTTCATAATATCACCCCATCTTCCATATCTTTTAATTAATTATATCATCTGATGTACTGCATACCAATGCCGATATAATACTATTTATATCTATTTTTGAATATCTTCTCATGAATTTTTTCTTAAACCTTTTCATATAGGAAAATCGGAACATACAATGCTGATGAATTTTATTTATGTATTTTCTAGTATATAAGCTCTTATTTTTAGCAATAGCTTCAAATATAAGAAAACTGCAGCTAATCTCAATTAGCTTTTTAAGGTCCTTTGCCCTTGGTGTTGAAAAATGAACATCCGAATATAAAATAGAGTTTAAAAAGTGGAACAATCTATTTGTTAACCCATCTAACCACCATTTATTTGCCAATTGAGAGAAAATAGTCATATGACCATTCACATAATCCTCTTTAATATCCTGTAAATCATCCGCCAACTGTAAAAAGACTCCATACCCAAACATAAAATCTTCCTGTTCACTATCCAACATAGCATTAACAAGGAGCCCATCAGCTAGTACTGAACTACCTCCCTTTTCAAAACTAATCCCTGCAACATCCTTTTCATATGGAGATGTTCGGCCCTTCTGCTGCAATAAGCTTTTTTCCTGTGCATTATGTATTGAAATCAGTGCCTCATATACTTGAGGGTAAGTCACCCTTGGATATTGATTTTCTATCATACCTACAAGTTTAAAAATACACTCTTCAATGAAATTATTTGCATTAACACTTTCTCCAAGGAGTCGTTTCTCAAATCTTTCACTAAAATCCTTTTTCCCATCCATTTCAAAATCAGGATTATCCATATAATTATCAGAATAAGGGTATAACATGCTATATGCAAAAATAGAAGGTGAAAATTCCACATCCATACCAAGAAATATTTGTATACTGTTCATAATCCAAACATTACGTATTGCTTGAATGATATCAAATACATTAATCTCAGAATCAAACTTTCTGGCTTCCCTTATGAAAAGGTTAGTTACTTCAGTGTACCCATCTGTAAAAAGAATATCTAATAGGTCTTCATCAAATTCCAATGTTTCAAGTCCGAAGCGACCTATTAAACTAGATATACTTGTCCTCCAAACATCCTGTTTTTTTTGATCCTCTGGCATATTTTCAAGTAAGTCTCCAAGATTTTCTGTGAATTTATTTATTTCCCTTTCCTTTCTTATTTTTTCAGTAAAACCATACTTTTTCTCTAGCAGTGGAAAACTTGTTTTTGTTTCATACCAAATATGCAAATATTTATTTTTTAATTCCTCAACTATTATACTCACATTGGATTTAATCTTTTCTTCACCTTTAATTTTGCCCAACAAAATCCCCCCAAGGTGCCAGCCACATCAGATATCAGAATAGCAAAACAAAAATGTCTGGTGGCAAGCTTTTATATAACTAAATGTGATATCTGATGTGGCCGGCACACCAACTACTCATTAATTATTCTTTCTTCTGGCATTTCATCAATGTTATCCGAAAAATGCATATGCTGGAACTTCCATTCATTATCGGTTTTTATTAATACCCCTGAAAACTTCATAGGAACTATGAATATTCCATTAGATTCTGCATAATGTACTCTGTTAGTAGTTTTCCAGAGCATTTTTAGTAATTTACCCTTCGATGAATCTTCTGAAGGCAATAAATAATTATGAAATAGGTCACCGAGACTATTATAGGTTCTTTGTCTATCTTTTGGTTCTCTTAAAAAAGCCTTAGAATATACAAATGCCATACTATCATGAATGGAAATATATGCATTATTAGCATTTATATCAAAGTCACCCCAGTACATCCAATCACCCTTACATAATTCTTTTCCTGCATTAGGTCCAGTAAAATTTTCACCCTCATCTGCTCCAAATATAAAGCTATTTTCACTCCTTGTAAATACCTCATTAGCAAAATCCTCTAATACTTCTACATCTCTATTATTATATCCTTCTTGTATACTAAAAAGCACCCTGCGAATTTCATTAACGTCCTTATCTTCCTTACTCTTTACAGGAAGGATTTTATACTCATTATCTATATTTTCATCCATTAACCATGCTTCCCATCCATTATTCGATCCAAATGAAAGGTGCACATGCTTAAACATCCACTTTGAGTTACTGTTAACCAGCATAAAAGTTATCCTAAAAGGCCAGATAAAGTCCTCACCTAGATTTACCTCATAAAATGTTCTAGCAATTTGTTGGGAGACATTCATCAATTCAAGCTTCTGATTATCTGTTTCCTTTAACTCTCACTTAATCTTCATCATCATTTCATCAAACATTTTTTCTTTTTCGATTTTTCTCATACTCTTACCACAAAGTGCAGCCACTGCTGTGTTGCCTTCAATAGTTATTATTGAATTATCAACATCTAGTTGTATATTTTTTAAAAACTTACTGCCATTTAACCAATATGAATTTAAGGTATCACTTATTTCATTTATCCCAAAGTTCCAATCCTTAACCCCTGTCCCAACAAAGCTAATATCCTCTTCATCAATAAAAAATTCTCTAACTACATCATCTATATGTTCTATATCCTTTCTGTCATATTCCTTTTGAAATCTATTTAGGATATCCTTTATCTCTTTTACTCCTTTATCACTTTTTTTCATATTCCACCACCCCGTTATCATTTTACCATATTCCCCCTGGTGACAGCCACATCAGATATCAGATTTGGCTCAAATCTGATATCTGATGTGGCTGTCACCAGGGGGTCATCTTTATAAGGATATATTATAGTATGATAACATATTGCTTATTGCAGGTTGAGAAGTGTTTAAAAATTCTCCTATCTCCTTCAGAGTATGTTTGTTAATAATGGCTTCTTTTATAAATTGAATTTTGTAAATGGTGATATTTCGTTTCCTACTTCCGCCAATTAATAATTCTTTACAATGATTATCAATGTCTAGTAAATCAAATATTTCATCAAGGGATTTTAAGTTGAATTTAACAGCTTTCTCTTCTTCAAACTGTAAATCTAAAGAACTAAGTTTAAATACTTTTTTAATATTTTCAAAATCAATATCAAGACTGCCTCCTTCTTCTTTTATGTTAACAAGTTCCATGTATTGCTTTATTGCAGTTAACTTATCTTCTGATATCATTTTAAGAATGAA
>JARDZI010000483.1:2464-3030 GCA_029240935.1 Clostridiales bacterium | reverse complement strand
TTGCCGTATATTTTTATTAATTAGTTGTTTCAAATCATCAATAAATGCCTTATCGCTTCTTAACTTAAGTTTATAAAGGTCAGCTAATTCATCATTAACATCAATAGTTTCACTATTGATGAGACTATTCCACTTATGATGAAAAATATATTTATTATCTAGTGTAACTTCAATTTGTGGCGCAAAGGGGTATATAATATCATAGTTACTATCTCTTTTAATATCACCACCTGCATATTTATCTTTGCTATAATAAAAAATATCTTCACCATAGAAATATAAAGGCAAAATATACTGCCGGTTAACTTTTAAACTATATAGTGGCTTATCAGTAGCATAACAGCCATTAGAGCACAATGATTCAACTTTAATCGTACTACTTAAATTTTCTTCATATTTTGAATATAAAATACTGTCGACTTTGATAACATAGACTATATTATATGTGGAATTTTTAAGTTTGCCGTTTTTCTCGAATTTATCTGAATACGTTTCGTATTTGTATTCCTTGAAATAATAGTCTATAACTGTTCCTTTAACCATAATTGCTATGTCATCAAGCATGC
>JARDZI010000483.1:0-2446 GCA_029240935.1 Clostridiales bacterium | reverse complement strand
AAAGTTCATTAAATCAAATGATTTAAGCGAGCTTTTCACCTTATCTGGGATTTGTATTTCTTTTGCCTTAGCTAATAATAAAGATGAATATTCAATAGGAGATTTGCTATTTTTAACAGCTGAAGGATTGCTAGAATCATTCAAAATAGAATTTCTACTATCACTTTTTAAATACATAGGAATTATAGTTAAAGAAATTATAATAATAACAAGGCAAGCTGCAGCAATTGAATAGCTCCTGAACCGGAAGGTTTGTAGGTTACCTTTAGTTCGTGATTTAATTTTTACCTTCGTGTCAAAAATCAAGTTAGCACATGGTGACATTTGATCTTTCATATTTTTAATAATATTTTTACTCATCAAAATAATCTCCCTTCAATTTATCTCTTATCATTAACCTGCCTCTGGTCAACTGCATTCTGATAGTGGCCGGCTTTATTTTTAAAATCTTACTGATTTCATCAACAGACATTTCCTCAAAATAAAAAAGTTGCAATACAGATCTATACTTTGCTGGCAACTCGAGGAGGGTAGCATGAATTAAGTTTTCCTCTGGCATTTCAAAAACTAATGTATCATCAAGAGGCTCAGTTTTTCTGACCCAGGAACTAGACCAGTACTTTTTACAACAATTAATCGTTACTCGTATGAACCATGCCTTTATATGATCCTCGTTATTAAATTTCATGTTATTTTTAAAGTACCTTAAGAACACTTCTTGAAAAATATCATCAGCATCATGACGTGATTTCAAATTTGATAATGCAATTCTATATATCATTGTTGAATATTTTTCAATTACTGCGTCAACGCAATCGTCCGTACGTAACGATTGTTTATCCATATATTAAAACCCCTTTTCATATAGTAAACCCGCGAGACAGGTAAAAAGCAACAAATAATTTATTTGAAACTTGGCAGGTTATACTATTTTATATTGGTAATTTTGTACATATATAATATAATGGTTTCTATTAGGAATCAAAGGAGATAGCTTAACATGAGAAATACGAGCTTTTATTATCTGAAATTAAATGCTGACACCAATAATATAATAAGCTCCGGCCTTTCATTTAATGAATTTGTAAATGGTATCATAGATAAGCCGACGAATATGCTAATACTTAGTGGGCATCCGAAGGAATGTCACTGGCACGATGATCTTCATTTAGACTACATAACAAATGACCAACTAGATTCTTTTTATAATGAGAAAGTATATGATTACGGAGACTTCTGCTGGGTAGACTTTGATAACGTTGAATCATTAAATTCTATTACGAAAACACAATTAGCGGAATTACTATACCTCAACCATAAACAAGAAGTTATGAATACTTTTCAATTTGATAATTTGAAAAATAAATATGTTTATATTGCTCATGATGATAAACATTGGGTCAGCATATATATGAAGAATATAAAATCCTACATGCATGTTGTTGAACATAAATTAATAACCGAGCTGAAGGGGCGAAGAAAATCAATTGCGCCATTCCCCACTGAAATCATTGATAAATTATATAATTTATCTTTAGAAGGCCTGATCTTCGATTTTGAAAAATCATCCGATTCCTTTGTTACTGTCTATCCCATGAAGGATGTTGATATTATAGATGATATCCATAAAAAACTTGATAGAATGAGAGGAACACATAGGGGTATTAATCTTTGGTGTACTCCAAGGAAAAGAATTTGGAATTTTGAATAGTTCTTAGAGAACTCCAGTATAAAATTCATTTCCACTCAAAGTGATACAAAAAAATTGCTACAGGAGGTAAGCACTTTCACTTGTGCGATATTCATTATGAATCAAGACGAAATCGTTTTTATAACTACTGACGAAGTTAAACCGGAGGTTGAAAATTCAAGTAGTGAAAAGGCTTATGAAGTCTTTAATGCTTCCACCATATTAATTTTTCTCAAACTCTTATTAGTGACCTTATTTACTAATAAGGCAAAACCAAAGTATATTAGAAAGGATAATATGTGTTTTGTTCATCAAAGAAACTGTCAGCAGATTGAAGAGCATCCAGACAGCCCACTGCAAATCCGGAAAACACGCCAATGCCGAGAGCTGCCATGACGGTAATAGCAATAAACTATGGGTAAAATACTTCTTCCAAGCCGAGCAGTACACATGTGTATACCTTCCCTCTCTATTTTAGATTCAAATAATCATTATAAGTGATTTCAAAAAGTGTATTCCCGAAAAAGTCATTTTCCTTTGGGATATAATCAAGACTACCAATTTCCCTTAAACCCGATTTCTCAAGAACTCTTCTCGAGCCGTTGTTGCCTGGTTCAATAAAGCCAATGATTCTATCCAGCTTAATGACATTAAACCCAAAGTCCAGCATCGCTTTTGCAGTTTCTGTTGCATAACCACGATGCCACTTTGTATGTGTTAAGCTATAAAAAATTTCTGTTACATTTCGATCAAAAT
>JARDZI010000099.1 GCA_029240935.1 Clostridiales bacterium | reverse complement strand
TCCTGGGGAGTAAGAACCGCCGTAGGTTCATCAAGAATCAAAATTTCCGCTCCCCGGTATAAAACCTTTACAATCTCAACAGTCTGTTTCTGTGAAACAGACATGTCATATATTTTTTGGGAAGGATTGAACTCAAAGCCGTACTGCTTTGTAAGCTGTTCAATTTCCTCTGTTATTCTGTTTATTTTCAAGCGCCCTTCACCAGGCAGTCCAAGAATGATATTTTCAGCGGCTGTCAGTACGCTTACCAGCTTGAAGTGCTGATGTATCATACCTATGCCAAGGGCATAGGAATCTTTGGGTGAACGGATGGTTACTTCCTTTCCGTTTATAAAAATATGGCCTTCATCAGGAAAGTAAATACCGGAAAGCATGTTCATCAGCGTAGTTTTTCCGCTGCCGTTCTCTCCTAGTATCGCAAGGATCTCACCTTTTCTGACGGACAAATTGACTTTGTCGTTTGCTACAACCTCTCCAAAGCGCTTGGTAACATTTCTCAATTCAATTGCATTTTCATGTTCCATAAAAAGTCCCCCTCAGTAAAAGTCTCAGTGTGCTATGCCCTAACTGAATTCAGGATGCTCATGCAGCATGAATTATCCTGATTAAGAATGTAAATTTGCGGAACTGAACAAAGGCAGTTCCGCATGAGTCAACATTTTACTCTATTTATACTTTTACAGACACAGAATCATCTTTATTTTGTCAATTCCTTGATGCCATCGATTCTAAGATCAAATGCTGGTGCAGCGATCAATTCGGACTCATGGAAATATCCGTCCTTGATATAATCTGCATATTTAGCATAATTTGTATCGGACTTAATAAGCTCTTCAATTGATTTTCCACCAATTGTAAAGGTCTTTGTATCAAACACATGAAGTGTACCAGTCTTTATAGTATCTTCCACTTCTTTAACCTTTTCTGAGGTTCCTTTTGCTACTACCTTGTCATTTAAAGCAGTAATTGCAACTGCTCCATCCTTAAGGCCCTGGCACCAGTCAGTATCAATAGGCTTGCCATCAATTACACTCTTAACAGCATATGTATAATAAGCACTCCAGTTCATTGCTGCTGAAGTTAATGCAGAATTAGGTGCAACGGAAATCATATCAACGTTATAACCAACGCAAGGTACACCTTTTGCTTCCGCAGCAGTAGGAGCACCTGTGGTATCAGCATGCTGACTTATTAATACTGCACCGTTTGCTATAAGCTGTGTTGCAACTTCCTTTTCACCAGCCATATCAGACCAGCTGTTGGTATACTGAACATCCATTGTAACTGTTGGGCTAACGCTCTTTGCTCCAAGATAGAAGGATGTATAACCGGAAACAACCTCCGCAAATGGATATGCACCAACATAACCTATTTTTGCCTTGTCCTTTGTAATCTTGCCGCTTTCAATCATTTCATTAATCTTTAATCCAGCAACAACCCCCGCTACATAACGTGCTTCATAAATAGCATTGAAGGCATTGTGCATGTTGGCCAAACCTGAAGATTTTGCCTTAAAACCTGTATCATGTAAGAATTGTATATCTGGGTATTCCTTAGCAGCCTGAATAATGTAGTCTTCATGACCGAAGCTGTTTGCGATTATGACGTTGGCACCCTGTTCAGCCAGGTCAACTGCTGCATCATAGGCGGATTCGTCTTCTTTAATATTTGTCTTCTCAATTACCTGGTCTTCTTTCAATCCAAGATTCTTCATCATTGCATCGATTCCGGCCATATGAGCTCCTGTGTAGCCTTCATTTTCATCACCGATATAAATTACACCGACTTTTACTGAAGGTGCTGTAGCTTCAGGTTCGGGCTTTGGTGTATCTGCTGTATTATCCTTTTTTCCACAGCCAGCCAATAGACCGAGGACCATTAACATTGCCAGTACTAAACCTAAAAATCTTTTCATTTTGACAACCCCCTTAGTTTATTGTCCTTCGACATTTTTATAATATAATGCATTTCTGCTTATGTCCTTTACTATGAAAACCTGATACCTGTTTTTATATTTTTCATCTAAAAATCCGGAAGCTGGTATGTATCCAGAGTTCCCATGATGATGTTTTCTAAAACTGTGTGAACAGGTATTAACATGAAATGTTGATGAATCATCCCTAGCAATGATCAATGGTATCCTTGGTGGAGTTTAAATCGAGCTTATTCCCCTCAAAATATATCTCCCCTCTTCAGGCTTGCACAAACCATAAGGTACATTCATTAGTGTAGACTTACCTGCTCTATTTTCTCCAAGTAAAGAATGAATTTCTCTTTTTTACTTCAAGATCAACCTTTTCGTTAGCAACAGAGGAATCAAGGTACTTAGAGATTGAAACCATTTTCAAAATAGCATCCAACCTATCTCTCCTTACTAAATCATTCCTTATATTTTAAAATAATAGCTACCCTTATCATATTCATTATAATTTATTATATATTTTATGTGGAAAAAACTAATTGTCAATTTAATTGATTCTTTGAAATTTCTTTTTGAGTTGATTTTTTGATTGTCTAGTTAAACAATTAAAGTTGTTATATATATTTTACATCATATGAATTTTATAGTAAATAAGTTTGTTTTAAATTTATTAAAAATGCTCCCAGATTTGGTTCAAAAGTAATATTTTTATTATAAAATATTGAATATTTGGGTTAAAATGAGTTTTCCTATTGCTTTATAAATATTATTTTACTCCTTATAGTAATTATGCCACCAGTACAAATTGCTGGTGACATAGCTTAACTATCTACTCCAAAAACAGACCCTTACTAAAATATTTTTTATAAGCTAATCCCTCATAAATAATCATAAAAACCCAACCCACAGCCACTGCATAGCTAACACCTACTATTCCTATATGTGGTGCAAGAATATATGATAAAGCAACTCTTATTACAATTTGCATAGTTGTAGCAATAAGTGTTATTCGCAGTTTTCCAACACCTCTGAATAACCCTTGAAATATATTACAAAAACCTGAGAGCACATAAAAGATGGACATTACTCTTAGATACTCTACTCCAATTAAAATAACCTCTTTTTCAGAACCAGAAACAAAAAACTTCATAACAACTTCTGCGCCTATAAATACAACCAAGGCAACTGCTGCACTATATATAGTAATTATAATATTACCTTTTTTATACCCTTCAACAATTCTATCCTTCTTTCCCGCCCCTTTATTTTGGGCAGAATAGGTAGAAATGGATGCAGCGAAACCATCTCCAGGTGACAATACAAATGCATCAACCCTTGTAACAGAATTATATGCTGCTATTGCATTCGTTCCAAAGGGATTAACCACTCCTTGAACCAGCAACCGTCCAATATAGAGAAAAGTCTGTTGCAATGCCGATATCCAACTATACTGTATAGTTTGTTTTAATAAATGCTTGTCCATTACTAATTCATCTGGTCTAAGTCTTATTAGTGGATTTTTTATGTATACATAGAGTACGCACAATAGGGATGATATAGCCTGGGAAATAACTGTTGCTATTGCAGAACCAGCTACTCCCAACTTAAAAGCTCCAACAAAAACCACACATAAAACTCCATTTAATATACATGAAATTACCAAAAATATTAATGGAGTTGTTGCATCTCCTACGGCCCGAAGTGCTGCTGAGTAAAAATTATATAAAAATGAAAAAATTAGTCCTCCAAATATTATCTTCAGAAATATATCCGCATCATTCAAAATATCTATAGGTGTTCCTATTAATTTAAGAGCCCATCTGGATAATAGAATGCATAGGATTGATAAGCCTAATGTAAAAACTATTCCAGCTACTAAGGATGTTGAAACTTCCTTTTTAAGCTCTGAATGTCTTCCTGCACCAAATAGCCCTGACATAAGTATTGAAGCACCCATACAAATGCCAAATATAAAGAATATTGCAATAGACATAATAGGATTTGCAACACCAACTGCCGCTAGTGCATTCTTTCCGATAAACCTTCCAACTATTATTGCATCTGTTGTATTATAAAGCTGTTGAAATATATTGCCCAATACAATTGGAAGAGAAAAAGTTATTAAAATCTTAGATGGGCTTCCTTTAGTCATATCACTAGTCATAAGTTTTTCCTCCAGGGGCTTTGCTTTTTTCTTTTGTTTATAATTAATTAAATTATAACATAAAAATAGTTCTTGAGTGAAGCTTGCCCCTCTCATATCAGCATGAAGCATAGAGTGGGTGATTTATGGTGTAATATATACTTTTAAAAGCTACCCCCGTAAAAAATTTAACTTTTCGTATTAGTAGATGTAAGGAAAATATTTCTAATATTATAGGGCATATTTCCATCTATACAGATGAGAAATAACTATTAAACTATTGCCTTTTAGAAATGGATAATGAAAAATACTAATTTTGAGGAGGAACCCCTATGAAAAGTAAATCTTTATTCAAACCTTTAAGCCTACTTATTGCATTTGCATTGATACTGTCCAGTCTTACTGGAATATCAAAGGTAAAAGCCGCTGATGTAATCCCAGTTACAGGAATTACATTAAACAAACAGTCAGATACAATTGATATTGCTAATGCAATAAAATTAATTGCCACTGTAGCGCCAACAAATGCAACTAATAAAGAAGTAATTTGGGAAACAGACAATCCAGCTGTTGCTAGAGTAACAAATGGAATTGTAAGAGGATACGCAGAAGGTACTACTATCATCAGAGCTATCACAAAAGATCAAGGAAAAGTTGCATTTTTTATAATAACTGTAAAGAAACCAGTAACAGCAACACCAATTGTTAATGTTAGAGCAGATGATGATAACAATGGAATACCAGATTTTATAATAGCTGCTGCACCATTCACTATAGAAGGAAGAATTTCAGCAGACTTTAGGGCTCTTACAAATAACATACTTTCAGGAAAAGTTTATATTCAAGATTCAACATCAGGTATTGCTGTAAATGGAATAACTCAATCATTAGCTCTTGGAGCAAAGGTTAAGATAACTGGAAATGTTATTTATAATAATGGCGAAACTCAATTCCTAGCAACAAATGTTGAAACTGTAGAAACAACAGTTGAAGCAGTTAAACCTGTTACAATGTCAACTAAAGAAAGTATGCTAGAAAAAAGAGAGGGCTTCCTTGTAAAGATTCAAGGTAAAATAACAAAGACTTCTGAAGGCACTATATATGTAAATGACACAACAAATGCTGAAAATGAAGCTAGAGTTATAGTTGGAAGCTATTTCATAATAAACACAACACCACCAACTACTTCCACAGCTACCACTACACCAGCTGCTTTAACAATTGGAGATACTGTAAGTGTCACAGGAATTTCTACTCAGAGTGGTACAGATCATAAAATCGTAATTAGAAATGAAAAGGACATAAACCTAGTTACTGCAGAGGATGAGGATGAAGATGAAGACAAGGATACTAACGAAAAGTCAGTAGTTAGGTTAAATAAGAGCAGCATAGTTATTAAAGCAGGAAAGTTTGAACATATTAACATACTCACTACACCTGGTAATGCAGTAATAACATCAGTAAAAATCAAAACTGAATCTCCAATTATTACAATATCACAGGATAAGAAGAATAAGAGACTAATAACTGTAACTCCAAACAAAAACATAGAGAAAACCTCTCAAAAGCTTGAAATTGAGGTTGTTGTTGATGGAAAGACATACATTCTAATTCTAGATGTAAAGATAGATAGCGCAAAAGTTAAATCAAATAACAAAACCAAGTAACAGTTGACCCCTTAAAAAAATACTAGATGCATAATGCGTCTAGTATTTTTTTTGTAAAGTAAACTTCCTTATTTATAGCAAGTAAGATATTAGACTTAATTCCATTTACAATTGAAAGGTACCTATAGAAAAGCTTTTTAAGCTTTCTATCCTAAATGCCTGAAAACTAATAAATCCTATTGACCTTGCTTAACACATAAAGTGCATCTGTGGTTACCCATTCATTATAGGTCTTTTTGCTTGTCCCACCCCAGCCTACATAATCAGCATTCAACTTGAGTTTATCATTTACAGTATAATATTTACCCTCTGCTGGCCATCCACCATCTGGCAATCTCTTACTTTCAAGCAAGTCAAGTGCAGGAATACATCTTGGATCATCTATTAAGTCAAATTCAGCAAACACCTTTAGTGCACTTAAAATATCATAGTGCCAATATAGGGGAAAATGCAGCTTTGTAAATTCTTCATTCATTACCCTTCCATCTCTTAATCTTAAGAACAGCTTCCTTGACAAAATAACATCGGCAGCTCTCAGTGCACATTCTCCTGCCCTTGAATCTCCAGTAACCTTTGAATACATAAACAATCCCCTCATACAGTAGAGTGTATGGATAAAAGTAGATGTTTTAGCTTCTAGTCTTTTATCACAATTCCATCCACCATCTGGCCACTGCCAATGAATAAGACGTTTAGCAAGTTTATGAATATTATCATCTTGTAATCCAAGTTTCAGTATAGAGTAAAGTGGGTAGCCTTGCTGTGATGCACAGGTTCTATGCCTACCCTGCATTATGGGTATAGCATCTCTTTTCTTATATGCATCTTCCTTGCTTTCCACTACATATTCATTAAAGAAACGCTTTTGAAGCCAATACTCAGAAACCTGCTTGGAAATTGGTATTAGCTCTAAATCACCCTTAGGATATCCAATATCAGAAAGTGATATTAGTATCCAATGAGCACCCTGCCATTTATCATAGACACCTCTAAAGTTATTGATTTTTCCATCATCAGTTCTATTTTTTAAAAGAGTTCTCACACGATTAGAGTTTTTAATTTCATTTTCCAAGCTTATAATATCTGAGCTCTCTCTACTTTGACCCAATATATTTACCCGTGTACGCCATCGTATTGAAGGTTCCTCAGATGATAAAAGCTTATTGATTATTGATGCAAATTTCATAACCCCACTCCCCTTTAAAAAATAAGGTACTGCTCCAAATTACTAAGAAATCATAATCTTCAGTTGTCATCCTCAATCTAGTAAAGAATCTTTTCCTTAGATGCATATTAAGATCCTCCGCTACGTTCAGGATAACAAGCAATATTAAAGAATTAGACTTTCATATTAATCTTTGATGTATGGCTTTGCATACAGCAATTTATTTGCATTAAACTTCTTAGCCTGAGTCTTCCAACCAGAATTTGCAAAAGTAGTATATAAAAATTGTGGTATCAATTTTCTTGACATTAAATCAAAGGCTTCAGGTGGGATACTTTCATCATTTGATATTGCTTCTGCTATCATATCTAGGGCCTTTACTATGTTTCTTGTCATACCACCTAGTTGTTCAATAGGCCTTCCATTTAATGCTCCACCACCTCCCAGTGCAAAACCACCAAGCCATTTAAAATCATTTTTATCTGCAAAGTTCTTGCATATTTTAACTGCAGTATTGTTGTGGAAGGTTTCCGGGAAGCCACAGTTTGTAATAGAAATTAGGCCACGTTTTTTATCACTTCTCCTACCCCCTCTATTACTAGCTATAAGCTCTAAAGCTCTAATCACTGGTGATGGCAGGCTGTCTACATATAAAGGAAAGGAAAGTATAATTATGTCCGCATCTTCTACCTTATTAAAAAGTTCCTGCCCATTATTCTTAAGTATAGAGAGTATATGAAGCTTCTCCCATTCATATCCTTTTTTACCCAAACCCTGGAGCAAGTAATTTCCTAATGCTTCAGAGGTACCATTTTTTGTTTTGGGGCTTCCTATTAATAATAAAGCCTTTTTTTCATTTAACATGCTGCCACCTCCAAAGCTTTTAATTTTTCTTCTAATTGACCTTTAATACCTTCTTCTGGATTATTTAGTATGACACCTCCGCTAAGGGAATTATACCAATTTAAGGAGTTTCTATTAATAAGGCTATTAAATATTTCTTTCATTTCATTATCTTCCTCTGACATCATTCCTAAAACTACAACCTTTGGGTACTTTTCATAGCGTTCTACATGGTGCACTTCCCCTTTAATTTTCTTGAAAAAAGGAAGAAGCAAAGGGATTATTCTATCTAATGCCTTTTTCAATTCAGATGAGTATCCACCATAAACAACAGGTGTAAGGTATATTACAACATCACTTTTAATAATATTTTCTGTTAGAATTCGGCCATAATCATCGATTACACAAATTCCAGGTGTCCTTACCCAGCATCCAAAACACCCTAGACATGGGCCAATTTTTTTCTCATGAAGTAATACTGATTCCACCTCATAACCCTCTTTTTCAAGTATATCTTCAATATATTTATTTACTGTTGCCATACTTTTGTCCTCTTTTAGTGAACCATTAAGTATCAAAGCCTTCATTTTACAACGCCCCCATTACTTTATTAAAATTTTCTATGCTAATCAACCATAAACTTTAAGTGGTCTATTCCGAAATACAAAGTTGATATTCCAAAATGCTCTGCCACACCTTTGATTTCTGTTTCAAGCTTTTCAAGCTCTTCTATTTTTTTATTAATATTCTCAATCAATTGTTCAATAAGCTTTGAAACCCTTTCCCTTGGCAGCATTACGTAAAATTTATATAGATAGAATATATATCATCTCGATATATATTCTATCTATATAGCTATTGGAAGTCCATAGTTTATTTACAATATTTTTGAAAATATTAATCGATACTAGAAAAGCCCCACCTCATAAAAGGTGGAGCCCTAAAATTTTATAAATTCTACTTTTTTTCATTTAATCCTCTTACTGGCTTACCCTCAATATACCCTCTGTATCCCATTGGAATGAGTTGAAATCTTGGACCATCCTCCTCTGCCCATTCAAAGCCATAAACCTCAGGATTGTAATTTTTCATAACCTCCCAGAGCTCATCAATTGCATCTCCAAATTTTTCATCATCATAGGGCTGACCTTGAAAAATCATTATTTTACATGGTTTTAAATCAATAATTTCGAAACCATCTGGGATCTCTTCTGAATAATTAACAGTCACCTCAACTCCCTGTGCATATTCTGATGTGCCGGTCGTTCTTAAGTTTTCTGGGAGCCACATTCCAATAGGTTCATACAGTGCATCTTTTATTCCGCAAAGTATATCCCAAACTTCACAACCAACTTCCTCACAGTATTCAAAGTAATGTGTAGCTTTAATACCTCTTTTTAAAATAAGCTTCCTTGCTGGACGTTCAATTACCTGGACAAACACAGTATTAGGATTGGTTTTTTTACACATATTATCCTCTCCTTTTTTAAATTTATTATAGTAGTCTTCAATTCGGTTAGGCATGAAAAGCATTAATTCCTGGCCATTCCTTCTGAACTTCTGTGGTGTTACTCCAAATTCCTTGGAAAATGCTCTTGTAAATCCCTCATGAGAGTCAAATACAAATTCAAGGGCTACATCCACAATTCTAGCATCCGTATCAGAAAGTTTGATAGCTGCCTTCGTAAGCCTGAAGCTTCTGATGTACTCAAAGGGTGCCTTTCCTGTTAACTCTTTAAATATTCTCGCAGAATGCCAAGGTGAATACCCAGCAGCCATTGCAAGCATAGATAGAGTTATTGGTTGAGTTATGTGATCTTCAATGTAATCCTGCATACGTTGAACTGCACTAATTTTTTCTTTGCTTTCCATGTTCTCACCTCCTGTAAAAAGGATAACACATATTAAATTCTTTACTCTTGACATACCTTGCTATAATATCGACTATGTTTGCTATATTGTTTATGGTGCCAGCCACATTAGAATTATTTGTTATTTAGCCAACATTTTGTATAATTAAATAGTACACAACTGTAGAATTAAGTATGTAATTCTAGTGGGATTATTATTGCTTTTTCAGTCATAACAAAAGGAAGGATGAATCATTTATGAAAAGATTGCTTAGCATTGTTCTTGCACTTGTCTTGTGCACATCAGTATCTTTGACTGGGTTCGCAGCAGAAGATGACAAGGTGCTACCATCAGGCGTCACCTATTCTAATATCGAATCGGTTGTTGATACCTACGTCCAGGAGCATGAGGACACCACCGCTGGGGTATCCGTGGCAGTATTCACAGGTAGTGATGTGCTAATGGAAACGGCATATGGCTATTCAGATATAGAGAATAAAATTGCAAATGACGTAGACACAGTTTTCGAGTGGGGTTCCTGTACTAAATTGCTAGTGTGGACAAGCGTCATGCAGCTTGTTGAGAAGGGTGATATAGATCTCAAGGAGGATATCCGTAAATATCTGCCACATGGCTTTTTCAAAAAGCTTAAGTTTGATACTCCAATAACCATGCTCAACCTTATGAACCACAATGCAGGCTGGCAGGAAACCCTTACGGATCTGTTTATTGAGGACAAGGCAGACCTAAAGGAACTTGGAGATGCATTACAGCTGATTGAACCAGAACAGGTTCACAAGCCGGGCATAGTCCTTGCCTATTCCAACTGGGGCTCAGCACTGGCAGGATATATTGTTGAACGCGTAAGTGGACAATCCTTTGAGAATTATGTCCATGAGCACATTTTTGAGCCATTGGGCATGGAGCATACAGCTCTAAATGCTACAATTTCGGATGGTGAATGGGTTGCAAAGAAGCGTAGGGAACAAAAACACTATACCACTGAAAATAAACCCCTTGGAACCAGCCTTTATTATCTTTCCTTATATCCTGCGGGAATGGCAACTGGTACTATCAGTGATTTTGTAAAATTTGCACAAGCATTCCTTATTAAGAAAGGTGAAAAACCTCCACTGTTTGAAAAAATGGAAACTTTAGAGGAAATGCTTTCTCCTTCTCTGTTTTTTGCTGATGGGGTAACGGCCAGGAATCGTCATGGATTTTGGACAGATGAACTCGGTGTTTCTGTCCTATGGCACAACGGTGGGACACTTGGAAGTTCATCATGGTTTGCATTTGATCCAGAATC